>WREN01000005.1 GCA_009779295.1 Oscillospiraceae bacterium
GCTTTGTTGATAATATGTTATACAACTCCGTCAATACGCGGTCGAATACTTTCGCTTCAAATTACGCGAAACACGAAACTAATGTTATAACTGCGATGGAAAAAACTATTAACGATATACTGGAGGAATAAAAAGTATGAAAGTATTTATCACTACGGATATGGAAGGGCTCAGCGGCGTAGACACTTATGAAACGTTATGGGACGGCGATATTCCCAGAACGCCGTTTGCGTGCGAGCGGTTGATGGCCGATACTAACGCGGCGGCAGCCGGATGTTTCGACGCCGGAGCGGAAACGGTTTATGTGCTTGACGGGCACAACGGCGGAGTTAATTTTATCGACGAATTACTTGATCCGCGGGCGGTTAAATGTACCAAATCGAATTGGCAGGAAGTGATCGCGAGCGGAGAAATCGGAGCGTTTTTAATGGTTGGTTTCCACGCGAAGGCGGGGACGCTCGGCGGATTTTTAGATCATACTCAGAGTTCTAAATCTTGGTTTAATTATTACATAAACGGCGAGAAATACGGTGAAATTGCTCAGGAAGCGGTGTTTGCGGGCGCTTTTGGTATTCCATGCGTAATGGTCAGCGGCGACCGAGCAGTCTGTGCCGAAGCGAGACAGTTGTTCGGCAACCAAATTTCACTCGCGATAGTCAAGGAAGGCACATGCAGGAATATAACGCAGTCCATTCCACTTCCGGAAGCGGAAGCGTTAATCCGTGAATCCGCGCGTACCGGCGTGTTGAACGCCGCTAAAATGAGACCCTTCACGATACCTATGCCGTCGACGATGCGGATAGAGTTCTACCGTTCCGATTATTGCGATAACGCCATGAAAGGACGTACAAATACAAGGCGAATCGACGCGCGCACGATCGAATGGACTGTTGATAAAATTCAAACTTTCAGCGATGTTGTACGCGGTTCATAAACAAAACGAGAGGATGATTATTAAAATGAAAAATCTTATATCCATTATGCTTATATTGACATTTTTACTTGTTTCCTGCGCAAGCGGTTCAGACGATAAACCGAATTCAAACAATCCGGGGGTTTCAAATAATTCCGCTGAAGAAACTACTCCAGAATTTAAACCGATAACGGATAATAATTTCAGCGGCGGCGAATTGCGCTTAATCGGTCCCGGAACGGCTCCCGTCGTATGGGATTACGCGGCGTGCGCGGTAATTAACGAAGTCGCGGTGGAAACGGAATCGGGAGAACCCATAAATGACGCGGTCTACAGACGCAACCGCGAAGTTGAGGAACTTTATAACATTAAGATAGTTCCGTCGTTTCCGGGCGATGACCGCGGTACTTTCGAAAGATATGTGAGAAATTCATTCCTCTCGGCGGAAGATACATATGACATTGCGTTTATTATAGGGTTCAGCGCGAGGCAAACCATTCTTACCAACAACAGTTACACATACGACTTGCTTACTTTCCCAAACTTGGATTTAAAACATAGCTGGTGGGATCAAAGGTCGATAGCGGATCTGTCCGTTGCGAAACAACTCCATATGGTCGCGGGCGATATCAATATATTCAGCGCGTTCAGCGTCGATCATTTGTTCCAGAATAAAGCGATGGTTGATGAATATAAGCTCGAAAACGCTTATGATCTCGTGCGGAACGGAAAATGGACTTATGACAAGATAATTGAAATGAGCCGGCAGGTTTCAAGAGACCTTGACGGCGACGGTGAGATGACGATTGAAGACCAATACGGGATTTGCTGCGAAACGGCGAACATGCGAGCAATTACTATAAGTTCCGGCGCGCGTTTAACGCAGAAAGACTCCGATGACATTCCGATCCTCACTATAAATTCCGAAAAAACTATATCGGTTTTTGAATACGCGTTAAAATCGTTCATGGACAAATCAATCGCAATACTCGCAAACGACCACTCCGGTAAATTCAAGGATATATGGAACGATAAGTTATTGCCGAAATTCCGCAACAACGAATTTTTATTTATAAACCTTCCGATGCTTTACTCACTTGATTTCCGTAATATGGAATCTGATTTCGGTATATTGCCGTATCCCAAACTTTCGGAACAACAGCCGGAATATCATACCCTTGTGGGAATGTATTTTGCTACTTATGTTTATATCCCGACTACTGCGACGAATACCGAAATGGTCGGAGCTGCTCTTGACGCGCTCGGTTATTATTCGCAGGTATACGTAAGGCCCGCGTTAATCGATACTACGGTTACGGATAAACTCATACGCGACAACGATTCCGCTGAAATGATAGATTTACTTCTCAATACACGTGTATACGAACTGGGAGTATTATATAACTGGGGAGATTTAATGGGCACTTTATTATATCCCGTCGCGCAGAAGAGGGTCAATGAATTCGCGTCGAATTACGCTAAAAATGAAGAAAAGATAAAATCGGAAATTGAAAAAACCATAAGTGAAATGTTGGAATAAAATTTTAAATGGGGGTAATATTATGAAAAAACTTACGGCAATCTTTTTGGTAATTATGTTAATTTCAGTGTTTTCATCATGCTCGGCTGACCCATCATCGCAGGTAAACAACAGATCGGATAACGCGGATAAAATCTCCGACGATACAACCGCTCCGTCTGAATTTCAACCTATAGCGGGACTCAATTACGACGGTTATGAATTCCGGATTCTCGACTACGATGGTTCAATACAAAGCCTGTGGTACGCAAGTTCTGTAAACGAAGTTGCGCCAGCCGAACAAAACGGCGACCCTATTAACGACGAAATTTACGCAAGGAATATTTTGGTAGAGGATTTATACAACGTTAAAATAAATATTGTTCCACTGCCGAACGACAACCCTAACACTTTCTCATCGTTCTACAACAAAACCGTTCTTGCCGACGATGATTTATTTGACGCGGCGTTTTTCAGCGGTTCCGCCATTCCGGATACTTTAAGTAAAAATAATATAGCGGTTGATTTGTTCAGCGTATCTTCGCTTGAACTCTCAAAAAGCTGGTGGGATCAGAACAGCGTCAAATCAATGTCGATCAACGGAACTCTCACCGCAGTCATAGGTGACCTGAATTTATTCTCGGCTTTTGCCCCGGAAATGATATACGCCAACAAGAAGCTGATGACGGATTATTCAATTGACAATATATACCAATATGTCAAAGACGGCAAATGGACTTGGGATGTTATGTATGAATTTATGAAGAAAGTTTCCAGAGATTTAGACGGAGACGGCATAATTAATCAAACCGACCAACTCGGGCTTGAATGTCAACAGAGCCGTATATATTCGTCGATAAACAGCGCGGGCGAATTCTTTACGCCTAAAAATAGCGAGGATATTCCCGTGTTGACTACGAATTTTGAAAGGATAGCTACTATTATCAGCAAAGCTGTTCCCATTATAAGGGATAGTTCGACAACTTTAAATTCCGAAAATATCAAAGGCACTTTCACTAACGTTTATTTTGAATTCATACTGCCGAAATTCTGCGCGAACGAAATACTATTCCATATGAACCAATTGCTTTTCAGTTTTGAACTCCGCAATATGGACGCCGATTTCGCGATATTGCCATTCCCTAAATCAGACGAGGCGCAAAACGGATATCATTCGACGCTTTCATATTGGTGGACGAGGTTTACGGTCATCCCGATAACATGCACGGATACTGAAAGAACAGGAACTATACTGAGCGCGATGGGTTATTATTCGCAGAAGAACGTTATGCCCGCTTATTACGACGTTAGCATTACAAATAAACTGGTGCGCGACGAAGATTCGCTGGAAATGATAAATATAATCCTGAACAACAGGATTTATGACCTTGCGGGTATTTATAACTGGGGCGGAATCAGGTCGATGATTATAAATTTGTCAAATTCAAACAAACCGGAAACATTCATGTCTGAATTCGCGAAAATAGAAAACAAAATAACCGCGGAAATTGAAAAGACTTTAGATGAATTAATGGGGTAAAACTTATATGAAAACAGAATTACATTATTACGATATATTCCCGAAAGTGATTCCTGTCGGCAAGGAATCGGAAATAACGGTCAAACCTCTGGGCTGGCACGCCGCTTTCAAAAACGGTGCGGCGTATCACTTGTCGGTTTGTCCGCTTGAAGAAGGTACTCCAAGAGAATTTCCGAACCGCAGAAACCTTTTCGAGTTTGACACTAAAGCAGATACGGACGGCTGTATGAGATTTAAGTTTAACTTTTTCGCCGAACAACAGTATTTCATACGCATAAAAGACGACGATAAATTTAAAATTCAACTGAGTGTTTACGCCGTTGATGAAGATTTATGCGGACGGTATCCGTTTAAAGGCGACCTGCATATGCACTCCAGACGCTCCGACGGCAAAGAAGCGCCCGCGATCGTCTGCGCGAACTACCGCAAGACCGGCTATGATTTTTTCGCGATCACCGATCACCACAGATATTATCCATCACTTGAAGCGATAGAAGCGTATAAGAATGTGCCGATAGAATTCAATATTGTGCCCGGCGAGGAAGTTCATTTCCCGGAAGTAAGGACGCATATCGTGAATTTCGGCGGTGAATACAGCCTGAACGGTTTGATTGAGGAAAGCGCGCAAAATACCGAAACCGGCGGAAATTACAATGCCATGACTAAAGAACAATGGAGCAATTTGATTAACGAATACGCCAAAACGCTCGATATCCCTAAGGATATCGAAGCGTTTGAGTTTGCGGCGTGCCATTGGATTTTTAACGAAATCAGGAAGGCGAACGGACTCGGTATATTCTGCCATCCTTATTGGATTTCGAACGTTTTTCAAATCCCGCCTGCGTTTGTCGATTATATAATGCAGACTCAGCTTTTTGACGCCTATGAAGTTCTCGGCGGTGAAAATTATTATGAACAGAATGGCTTTCAAACGATACAGTATTACGAGGACACAGCCAAGGGCCGAAATTATCCCATAATCGGCAGCACGGACAGTCACAGTTCAATTAACAACAGAAATTCGCATATTTGTTCCACTATAGTGTTTTCCCCCGAAAATGAAAGAAAATCCCTAATCGCTTCGATCAAAGATTTTTACAGCGTCGCAGTCGATACGATAAGCGCGGAACCGCGTTTTGTCGGCAGTTTGCGGCTTGTAAAATACGCTTGTTTTCTGGATCAGGAATTTTTCCCTCTGCACGACGATATATGCTATGAAGAAGGCAGGGCAATGAAAGATTACGTCTGCGGTGTTTCCGGCGCGAAAGAAGTGTTGGAATTGATTTCGGGCAGAATGAAAACACAGAGAGAAAAATACTTCGCATTTTAATAGCAAAGGCGAGAGCAAAACTCTCGCCTTTAAAAATCATGTTAATTTATGCTCACAATAAACGCATGCGCTGTCTTTGATAAGTTCCGGCAAGTATATTTCTTTGTTTGAAATACACCGTTGATTATTACAAAATTGTCTTTGCGGCAGCGGATAAACGGATAAATCCGTATACCGTTCCCTGTTCGCTTCGCACAACAACAAAATCAACGCCATACGCACATACATTCCGTTCCGTGCCTGTTTGAAATAGATTGCCCGCGGGTCGTCGTCAACATCGTAGAATATCTCGTCAACTTTCGGTAGCGGGTGCATTACTATCATGTTCGGTTTTGCTTTTTCCATTTTGGATTTGTTTAAAATATAAATCCCCGCTTGGGTTTTGTATTCTTCATCAGTTTTGAAACGTTCTCGCTGGATCCGCGTCATGTACAGTATATCAAGTTCGCCGATACATTCCTCAAGATTATCGGCTGTTATTATTTCGTTATCAGTGTTTTCGATGGTTTCGTAAACATATCCGGGAACCATCAATTCTTTCGTGGAGATAAGCCAGAATCTATTGTTTTTATATCTCGAAAACGCTTTGATAAACGAATGAACCGTGCGTCCGTTAAAAAGATCGCCGCAAAGACCGATGTTTAAGTTTTCGTATGTCCCCTTCTCGTTGTAAATCGTGAACATATCGGTCATGGTTTGCGTCGGATGCAGATGAGCGCCATCGCCCGCGTTTATGATCGGTACAGGCGAGTACAATGAAGCCGCGTATGCAGCGCCGTCTAAAGGATTACGCATTACCATTATGTCTGCATAACCTGAAACGATCTTTACCGTATCCCTCAAACTCTCGCCTTTCGATACCGAACTGCTGTTAGGATCTGCGAAACCGATAACATTGCCGCCCAGACGCAGCATAGCAGTTTGAAAAGAAAACTGCGTTCTTGTACTCGGTTCATAAAACAATGTCGCCAATACTGTCCCCTTACAGGCGGCCGCGTATTTTTCGGGGGCTTTAATTATGTCGCATGTGAGATTATACAGCATGTTCCAATCCGTTGTACTCATATCGTTGAAGTCGATCAGGTGACGCAAATTCATAGTTTTTTTAACTCCGTTTCTTTGTTATTAAGATATTCCCTGCTAAGTATCGAACATACCCCTACGTCTTTGTATTCGTTTTTATTAAGTATCTGCGAACGGAACATCCCTTCAAAGGTCATTCCGCATTTCTCCATTACGTGCCTGCTGCGGTTGTTGCCGTAGATATACCGCGCTTCGATCCTATTGAGTTTTAATTCTTCAAAACCATATCTAATTACTTCCGAAACCGCTTCCGGAGCCAATCCTACACCCCAGTAATAGGGATTCAACACATACCCGATCTCAGCGCTGGTATTATTCAAATCAAATCTCGTGAAACCGCATGTGCCTATCATTTTGTCATGTTCTTTATAAACCAGCGCCCAGTCGTAAAACTCGCCCGCGCGGTAATCGTCCTGAACATGTTCAAGGTACCGGTATGTGTATTCCTCATCTTTGTGCGGCGACCACAACAAATAACGCGTGACTGATTCGAGCCTTGAATACTCGTACATATCTTTGTAATCATTCACACGCAGACGCCGCATGATAAGACGCGGCGTCTCAAGTGTAGGTATTTTCGTAAATATTTTAATTAATTTTGAATTTTTATCATTCAATTTATTGAATTTATTCACGGATTAATTAATAACCTTCCCAATCTTGAATCTTTTCCAAGTATAACGACTTTATCATCGCCTCTAAGCGACGCTTTCAATGCTTCAAGCGCAAGCTGGAATTCGTAAAATTCTTTTTTATCGTCGGTATTATAGGCCTCCGCGAGCATACGCATGTATTCGGCTTCGCCCTCGGCCTCTATCTTCGCAGCCTCCGCGGTGGCGTTGGAAACTATGATATTCACTTCTTTATCCGTATTATTTCTGATGAGCGACGCTTCATATTGACCGTCGGCGGTATATTTCTCCGCGATCTGGTTGCGGTCGGAGATCATACGTGTATAAACGGCTTCTTCATTTGCTTTCGGCAGATCGAGCCGTTTCACTTTAACGTCGATAATATTTACGCCGAAAATTGCGTTTTTCTCCGCTACAAGTTTAGTAATAGCTTCATAAAGATCGTTTCTGCTGGCGGCATCTTCCTGATTTATTATTGCGTTCTGCGGCAGACGACCCATGGCGGTTTTCAGCTCGTTGTATGTAGATACGTTGAGACGGTTTTCCGCTTCCGTTATAGACCCCCATGTTTGATAAAATACAAGAGGGTCAATGATTTCCCAAAGCACATAGCTGTCTACCGTCATATTCTTCTGGTCGGCGGTCAAAACTTCTGACGAAGGTATATCATAAACCATTATGGTTTTTGGGAATGTTCTGATGTGCTCGATAAACGGTATTTTGAAATACAATCCCGCTTCCGAAACGACATTTACAATTTTATCAAACTGTACTCTGCAAGCATGTTCATTTTCCGCAACTATATAAATCGAGGAAACAAAGGTAATCAACGCAAGGATTACTACTACCAATACTATAGTTCTGCTAAACATTTTTTTCATATTTATTTGTTCATTTCCATTCATATCTTTCACCGGCCTTTCTCAATAATTACCGTTAGACTGCGAATTCGATATAAAACTTTCGAGCGGCAAGAGCAATTGCGTTGACGAGCCGTCGTTTGAAACGTCAATATAAAGTTTTACACCGGGCAGCGCGGCCTGAAGCATTTCATAATACATACGGATCTTCGTTATATCCGGATTCAACGCGTATTCAATGTACATCGCGTTGAACATCGCCACCTGCTGTTTCGCTTCGTTGATTCTGTGCTGTTTTACATATTCCGCGTTTTGAATTTGTTTATCAGCGTTAGCTCTCGCGAGCGGGAGCTGCGCGTTCTCATACGCTTTTGCCTGATTGATAACGGTATCGGCGCCCTGCTTTGCCGTTTCAACGGCTTTGAAAGCGTTCATAACATCAACGGTCGGCGGCTCGCTGTCCTGTATTCTTATATCCGTGAGCGAAAGCCCGATGTCATATGTATCCAACACTTCAATAACCAGTTCTTTGACGCGGCTCTGGATAGCAGCTTTACCTGTCGTTAATATCATTTCAACTTCCGATGAACCGATAACGTTTCTGATTTGGCTTTGTACCAAATTTTTAAGCACGGCTTCCGGCTGCATGGAGTTGTACAGATATTTCACAGGGTCGTTGATTTTGTATTCCACGAAGAAGTCAACGTTTACTATGTTGAAGTCGCCTGTAATCATTTTGCTTTCGTTGTCGATGGTTTCATAAGACGCCGAATCGCGGAAATTCGTCCGGTAACCGATTTCAATCTTTTGATACACATTCACGTCAACTTTGTGAACTTGCTGTATACCGAACGGCAGCTTAAAATGTATACCTGAATCGACTCTCGAAGTAACTTTGCCGAACGTCGTCACCACACCCTGCTGTTTGTCGTCAATTGTGTACCAGCATGTGCTTACCAAAGCGATAACAAATATTATTAATATTATTAATATCGCAGTATTCCTGATTTTTTTAGGATTAATGGGTTTATTCGCTCTGCCAAAGGGGTTTTCGTTATAATTCATTACTTCACCTCATTATTTTACTTATTTTATTATAATATTTTTTTTAAGAAAAAGCAAGCATAAATTATAAATTTAATGTTGATATATTCATAAAATAATGTTAATATTATGTTAGGCGGTGATTTATTTGAATAAAAAATTAACATTTTTGGGCGCGGGCAACATGGCGGGCGCGATAATCAAGAGTTTGGACGGCTATGATATTTGTATATATGATAAAAACAAAGCCGTTTACGATAACTTCAAAAACGTAAAGTTTTCAGATTCCGCGGAGGAAGCCGTTAATTACGGCGATTATATTATCCTCGGCGTGAAACCTCAGAATATGGAAGAGATTTTAACCGAGATTAAAAATAAAGATAAAATCTTCATATCGATAGCAGCGGGTATTACGATTGAAAGAATCGAAAGTTTATTGGAAGTTCATGTCCCCGTTGTGCGGACGATGCCGAACATGCCGATGATGATTGGTAAAGGCGTTATCGCCGTGTCGCGCAACGATTTGGTTCCGGATGCGGATTTCGAATTTATCTGCGAAATGTTCAAACGAACAGCCGAAGTGCTGACCGTTCCGGAGGAACATATCAACGCGATCACATCCGTCACTTCAAGCGCGCCGGCGTATGTGTATTTGTTCATAAAGGCGATTTACGATTCGGCGCTGTCACAGGGATTACACTATGACAACATGCTGGAAATAATCTGCCATATGGTCGCAGGATCGGCAGAGATGCTTTTGTCCACGGGAAAGTTGCCCGGTGAATTGATAAACATGGTCGCATCCAAAGGCGGAACGACGGAAGCGGCGTTGAAAGTTTTTAACGAAAATAATTTTGCAGAAATAATCGGCAAAGCGATGATTAACTGTACGGAAAGGGCGGAAGAAATCGGCAATGGCAAAGAAAAAATTTAACTTATTCAACGTATTTTTTAATCCGAATAAAGACGGCAAAGGCGTAAAAAAAGAAGACATCGGTCCGCGGAATTTATTAAACTTTTTTAAGTTATATAGTCGCAATATGGGCAGATTAATGAGTATAAACCTTCTTATAGTTTTTGGGAATTTCCCTGTAATTTTTGCGTTGCTCGGCATCAGCGGTTATTTAAACCGTTACGGAATTGCGCCCGCTTCGCAATTATTCGGTCCGCTGCAAGGCGTGTTGATTAACGGCGGCGATTCGCCGGCTATGGCTGCTCTATACGGAGTACACGGCGCGCAAACGCAGATTTCTATCGAAACCACCGCTACGTATATCATGTACGCGCTCAGCGCGCTTACAATTTTCACTTTCGGATTGGTTTCTGTCGGTACGACTTATCTTGCGAGGAATATCGTCAAGGGCGAGCCGTTATTCGTTTGGCAGGATTTTTGGTACGCAATAAAAAAGAATCTTCGCCAGGGATTAATATTCGGCGTTATTGACGTTATTTTGATGTTTCTGATGGGGTATAATATATTCTTTTATTATTTTAATCTGGGGTCTTTCATCAATAACATGTTGTTTTATTTCAGCTTGATCATGGCAATTTTATATATTATGATGAGATTTTATATCTATATTATCATGATCACATTTAACCTATCAATATTTAAAGTTATTAAAAACTCATTGATTTTTGCGATAATAGGATTCAAACGTAACTTTATGGCGATTGTGGGTATTTCGTTTTTGATATTTATCAATTATTCTTTATTATTACTATATTTTCCGATAGGTGTTATTATTCCGTTTGTATTTCTGTTCGGACATGGAACTTTCATGGCAGCATACGCAGCTTATCAGAAGATAGAAGATGTTATGATTACGCCATATATACACGAGGAAAAGAAACCCGAAATTGAACCTATTTTCAAGGATATGGGATGAACTTATGTGGATAGCGATAACCATAATTTTTATAATAATTTGCATAACTGCGTTATATTGCGGTACCGTAGTACGTAAATACAACATTAAAAGTGAAAACATTACTCTACGGATTGCGGTCATCTCGGATCTGCACAGTACGCGCCATAGAAATTTGATTAAAAAAATCGAACAAATCAATCCGGATATTATTGCCATGCCCGGAGACGTCGTAGACGATTTGCGTCCCGCGAAACATGTAATGAAATTTTTCGACGATCTATCGAAATTGAACATTAAAACATATTACGTTACCGGGAACCACGAAATGGCGATTGAAAATTTACATGAAGTGAAAAAACAAATAAAAAATTATAATATCGAAATACTTGACACTAATTATAAAATCGTTTATATAAACGGCTGTAAATTAATCATCGGCGGTTTGGAGAATCCGTCCGGTAAGGATTTGGATGAGTGGAAAACGACTGTAAAGCATGTTTTTTCAAATTACAATGCCGACGGTTATAAAATATTAATTTCACACAGACCGGAACAATGGCAATTATATCGGGAAATCGGAGCGGACTTTGCTATATCCGGTCACGCGCACGGCGGGCAAGTGAGGATTCCGTTCATCCTCAATGGTTTGTTCGCGCCGGATCAGGGATTTTTCCCGAAATACGCGGGGGGCGTCTATAGGCACGGGAGTATGCTTCATGTTGTGAGCAGAGGGTTATCTGTTTTTCCTAATTTGCCGAGGATATTCAACCCGCCGGAAATTGTACAGATCGATATTTCAAATGAAAGTAGATGAAACATAAAATGAAAAAAGTATTAATACTCATCCTTGCTTTATCGATTCTGACATCCTGTTCAATGGTTGAAAATTTGTTGAAAAACATAATCGAAAAACGTGAAGAAGTTTCAGAATCCGAATCGGAAACGGAGCCGGTAGATATTTCAACTGAACCTATGGAGACAATTACTATCCCTGAGGAAACGACTAACGCAAAAATCGAAGCTGACATTCCTGTTATAATGAACTTAATTTCTTTGTCAGACGTTAGAATATCGGCGGAAGAAGCAGGATTCGAAACGAAATACGAACCTTACGTTATCAGTATTTTCGATTCATATGAACCTAAGCCTATAGAGGGTATATGGATAATAACTATTAAAGATAATATTTTTTATGGGTTGATTGAAAAAGACAGGATTCTCGTTTTGGAATATTTAACGGTTGAAGAAGCGCGGTTATATGCGGAGCTTATGAATGAAGGATTTAAAAATGCCACGTACTTGCGCAATTGCATATTCAATTACGATAAATTCTATGTTGAATTTTACTTCAATGAAGAACCGGATGACATGAATTATTATCGGAACGAATTGATCGATACGCTTTTTTCAGGAGTTCCGGCTGAACCGGATAACTCCGTTGGGTTATTAACGCAAGAAGAATTCGATGGTTTAATCACGAATTTTAATATCTCGCTCGTTTATAAAGCTGAAGGACAGGAGACTTATTATTTTCATCAGTTAAGCTGCGATGAATTCGTATATTATGAACTTGATGACTGCTTGTTAATCGATATAAAATATAAAAAAATCTACGAGTTATACCCTGATAAAAAAACCGGTGTAATGATGGATTTACCTGAAGATTATAATTATCAAGGGTTTTATTGGACGGTTGCAAATTATCTTTTTATACATACGAATTACATGGAAACAAACGGTTTCAAAAGATCCGGCAACGATATGGTCGCGGGGCGTGATGTAACAATTTATACCATAACGTTAAACGACGCGGAACAAACTTTTTGGATAGATAACGAATATGGTTTCACATTGAAATTTGTTCAAACAGGCGTTAATAACATAACTATGGAAGTGACCGAGTTTATTGTCGGCGGCGTAACGCTGGAAAATATCGTCGATCTTAGTGAATATGAGATTGTGTGGGAAGAAAGAAAGCCGTAAAAAATCAAGAGGAATTGTAAAACAATTCCTCTCTGTTTCTTAACCAAACATTATCCTCACTCAATAAACACGCTCACCGTAATATCAGCGTAATCGCTTTTCTTCCCGACCTTCTGCTGCTCAGCTATAGCCGTGTTACGTATTACCTTACCTGGTTTCGTGTCAGCCGGAACGTTGTAGGTAAATGTAAATTCTTCTGATTGATTGGGAAGCAGGCTGTCTATAAGTCCGATATCGTATGTATTGCCTTCCATCACATCCGTTACTTTGATATTTATCAGTTCAACATTGCCCGTGTTGGTAACGCGTATCACATAACGTACATCCATACCCGGTTTAACAACGACCGGTTGATCGTCGGCAAGTATTTTTTCAATCTTCATGTCAGGAATTATGGTCAAGCCGCCGCCAAGAATGGGACCGTTTCCAACGACGACGCTGGGAATAAATATATAATTATTGACAAAAGTAATTGTTTTTTCGTCGTTATAATTCAACTGCAAAGTATGACCGGAAGCAGGATTAACAATCAGCATATAACCGAGTACCGAAGCGTCGCTCTCTGTAACCGTGTACGTTCCTGGCGCAAGATGATTTATAGTGTATTGTCCGTTTACAAAATCGTTGTAATAAATGGTCTTACTGTAAATTATTACTCCAATAATATCTTTACCAACGACGTTAAACGAAACATTAGGGTATTTTGTTATTCCCTTGAAAATTTTTTCAATGGTCAGGCTTGCGGTCAAAATAGGATCCGGAATATCGATACCGATTTTGGTGTATGTGTTTATGAAAGTCACCGTATCGCCTTCGACCAATTTTACCGTATCGCAGGAATACCCTTCTACTTCCGCGCCGCTCTCCGTGACTGTAAATGGTCCGGTCGGAAAGTTATTGAATGTGTATTCGCCGTCTTTAAAATTACTGTAGGAAACCATTGCCATGAAATTTGCGCCGGTTATATTAAACAAAACATTAGGATATTTTTCAGACTCTAATCCTACGAATATTTTTTTAATAGTCAGACTCGCGGGTTCCTCATCCGCGGGGAGTTTCGTGTATGTATTGGCAAATATGACAGTTTCATCGTCGTCATAATTCAACTCCAGCGTGTACCCGTCTTCATGGTTCACTTCAAACTTATATCCGTCTATTGCTCCGCCGGATTCAATTATAGTGTAGAGACCGGGTATGAGACTGTCGATAACATATTCGCCGTTTACAAAATCGCTGTAATATATAGTTTTACTGTACGACCCGTTCAAGCCGAGAATATCAAAACGTAAATCGAGATAATTTTCAGCGTCAAGGCCGACGGCGTTAATTAAGTAAAAAATCTTATTAATTGTCAAGGTCGCAGACCGGGGGTTTTCATGCGCTTCATATGTGTTTTCAAATATAACTTCGATGTCAAAGTTTGTACCGGTTATTCTAAAGGAATCACCATCAGGCAGGTTTTTAGTCATATCATAGCCTGGAACTTCCCCGCCAGTTTCGGTGACCGTATATTCTCCGGGCAGAAGATCTTGTAACACATATTTTCCGTCGCCGTCAAGTTCGCTGTACTCAATATAACGTTCGTAACTCATATCATCGGAAACGACATAGAATATAATATCATCCGGCGGCTCACTGAGACCGGTAATTTCCTTTTCAATTGTCAAAGTGCCGTTTTTAGTGTAATAATTCTCGAAATGGACTGTCGTATTATCTCCGGCTGCCAGCGTTTCCGTTTTAGGGAGGTGCCCGGATAAGTGATACCCGCTCACCTCGCCGCCCAACTCCGTTACAGTATAAGTCCCGGGTTTAAGGCGCTCCAGTGTTAATTCACCGTTTACAAAATCGCCGTAATATACGGTATTACTGTAATTATCTCCGACGATCTCGAAATATATGTCGTCGGGAACACTGTTAAGCGCTTCGCCGGCGAATGTCTTTTTGATCGTCAAATCGGCAACGTTCTTATCCGTGTATGTGTTGGTAAACGTTACGTTCACGGTTTTCCCTGCTTGAACATTGGTGAGTTCAATTTCATCTCCATTAACCGTATTATTAGTATAATCCTCCGTTATCACCGTTTCACATTCATATCCTGAAAGCGCTCCGTAACCGGTTTCCTTAACTGTGTAAGTTCCGGCGGTAGGAAGTGTGACATAGCACTTATCGACTGTAAAATCTCTCGGATATATCTTTGATGCGACTCTTGCGTTGGAGCTGTTGAATACTTCAAACTCGATATATGTAACTCTGGGTTCCCAAACGGGAATGTCCCCTTCAACCTTTTTCTCAATTGTCAAAAACGCCATATCAAAACTTTCGTAATCGTAGTTTATTATGTAGGCGTCTTCCCAATAACCGCGCCTTTCGTTCCATTCGGGCTGAAAGTAATAGACTGCGAAACCGGGATTGTTTGAATCAAGGTCGTAAGGCGTGAACGCACTTCCATACCAAGTTCCTTCCGCAACCGTATAGTTTATAAAGACGGCATTACCGTTTGCGTCAGGCTCTAACTCATAAAGCAGCAGTTCTTTCCACGTGTACTCACATTCCAAGTTACCGTCAGGAACCATAAGTACCGGTTCAACCATCGGTACGCCGTTTGCATAGAGTTGCACATATTCGGGTTTTATCAGAGTATTATCAAGCAAGAGCAGATACCAATCCTTCACCGCGCAAATTTCCGTATACGGTATCTCAAAACGTCCGTTATTGAGCAAAATCTGCACTTCGATGTCTTCGACATTCTGATAATACGGATTGTTTTCGTTGGGTTGAAAAAACGCCTTGGATAGGTTGTTCGGATCATCCCACACGTTCGTGTAAAAATAATATGAGTTCTGTCCTTTGTTGGCGGTTTTATTTTTATAATCATCACTCACATCTGAGAGCGCAAGACCGCCGCGCAGCCCCACGGAGTATATGTAGCGCATAGGAATGGCTTCCTTGACTTGTACTGCGCCATCTTTTTCAGTAACGGTACGTATTGGTATAAGGCTGGCGGGAATATACCAGCGCACTACCTGCTGACCCGCTTTCAAGTTGCGCACCAAATTATTGCTGCCGTCCGAAAAAACGCACTCGAACTCACCTTCTTCAAGAGCTGTAACTACATGGATAGCAACGCCCATTAAATCCGTGAGTTCGCCGCTCACCGGGTCTTGCACCATGCCTTCCATGGTATAAAGCTCAACGACGCATTTAGCCCCGGCGGGGATAGGATCTACAGGAATACCAGAATCGTCAAAGTAATTACCGACATATTTTCTCTTATCGTTGGCGTAATATTTGATTTTATTGCTGAAATCCGTGGGGCTGTTGTAATACAGACCGTCATTGGCTTTTCCGGCGGCGATACATGAGTCAAGTAAAGATTCGGCTTTTTCCTGAGCAAAAGTTCGGTTCGTTTCTTCAAAATAATTCTGATGTTCCATCATCGCAGTTAAAAACTTTTCCCTGTAATCCTGATCGTCCGAAGTCATACTCTGCGCAAACAAATATCCGGTATACATATTATTGTCGTACCATAATCCCTCGGAACTTTTATATTCCATATATTCGCCCAGCACGTCCGAAAAAACGAGATAGCCGTCAAAATCCGCATCGCCTGAACCCACTTTAGTGACGTAGTTACCCGTTGATATGATACGCTGCGCTATAGAATTGAACGCGTTGGACAAGTCTTTTGCTTCATTCGCCGGATAATACCCTTCGGTATAATCATAATTTTTGATATAACCGCCGTCATTTTTGACTTTCACCAGACCGCGGGCGCTTGAAGCGTTTTTATTCAGCGCGGGAAATTCTATTTCACTCCCGAGATTTATAAAATCGTCGAGTATTTCTTTCATATTGTAGGTGTTTTTCAAGTAGACCCTGCTGACCTTATCCGCGTTGTTTATGGGGTCGAGGACCGCGGGCGCTTCGAATCCCGTACCCTTCAACCCAAGTCCGATCGTGTAGAATCCGACCGTCTTTGCGGTTTCTTCCGGTCCGTAATAGTGGTCGTGTACCTGCTGTTTGCAATACGCGGCGGTGAGTACGGTGAGTACGGCGATACCCATATCAGTATTATTTGCGTCACCGCAGTCGAACCCGTTTTCATTGTCGCTGCCCGGATTTTCGAATTTATAGTCCGTCCAGCCCAAAGTTGCGCCGCCGTCGCTGAGCAAAACTATATTCGGCTTGCGCGTGACGGTAATACCCTTTTCGGTATCGGTATAATACGTGTCATCGTTATTCAAAAGTATTTGCGCGCCGGCATAGATACCGTGTTGAGTAGGCGTACCGCCGAAAACCCTGATCAGGCGGTTCGCCTTGTCAAAAAGAGCGGAGTCGGGGATCTGGCTGCTTACCTGTATGTAAGCCGCGCTCTTCATTGAAAAATAATTGCCGTCGTGAACGTTGTAATGCCCGAGCTTAAGGATCGGTACTATTCTGGATTTGCCGGAATCGCCGCCGAACGCTACAACAGCAATCCGGTTATTCGGGTTGCCGTCCATTAAGATTTGAATGGCGTCGTTCAGCGCTTCAACCATTACCTCCACACGGGATTTACCGGTATCGAGTTTGTTAATGTACATACTGGCCGACACGTCGAGTACAAACACGGTATCGGTCGGTTCAACGACTGTATCTACCGTATACGATTGCGACAGCGCGGAAAGCGTGATCAAAAACTCATTGGCTTTCGCGTCAATACCGCCTATGGGCTTTCCTGCAATATCATATAAAACGACTCTGTCCTCACTGACAGTTTTATCTGTCCAAAGCCGACCGTTTTCCAAGGTGGACGGAAGAAAATAATCGACTGCATTATTTGTTTCCGGACTCGCGAGTTTATTGAAAATGTTTAAATAGGACATACCGGCACCGTTGCTTAACGGATCGTAACCTGATACCGGGCTTTCTCCAACCAACGCCGGTGTGAATTGTACTATACTGAATATAAAAATAACAGTAAGCAACGCAGAAAGACACTGCCGTATTATTTTGAATGAATTCATTTTCATTTTTATTTGTAATCCCTCCTGATTAGACCTGTTAAGTATATTATATCAGAAAAAATATTAAATTTCAACATAAAAAATCATAATTTTCTACATTTTATGCAAAAAAAGTAATTTATATTTTTAAATCAGTTACTTTTATCGTAAGTAATATCCATAATTTAATTACTCATATCATTTATCATTGACAACGCCGGTCCTGTTTGTCATCAAGCATGAGTCCGCGCCAAAAGCGGGGATTTTTTAAGTTTTTTCCCGAAATTATATATATTTTGTATTTTTATATTTACTTTTTATAAAAAACAATATATAATATAAAGTATATATAATTCATCGATCAAATTAAAAAGGAGTAAATTGTAAATGTTAAAAAAACTTTTTATTACTGCGGTATTAATCGGTATGGTTCTCACGGTGATTTCGTGCGGCAACGATGCGTCAACCCAAAATAATCCGAACAAAGAAACTAATTCAGCGCCGGAAACTACAATGTCGCTCGAAGACCTTTTCCCTTATCCGGCACATAATTTCGGGGGCGAAGTTATTAAAGTCCTCGCGCTCAAGAACGGCGCGCTGGGCGAAGATTACGAAGACATTTACACTGAGCAAATGAACGGAGATATTCTAAACGATGCCGTATATCAGCGTACGTCGGTAGTCGAAGAAAAATATAACGTAACGATTGAGGTTACGTATAACGGTAATCCGACCGATATGACCAGAAAAAACGTTCAGGCGGACGACGATGTTTATCAATTCATTCAGGATAAACTGATGAATATGTTAAGCAGTCTAGTTACGCCCGGTTATTTATACAATCTGGCGACCGTGGACAGCATATCGCTTGAAGCCCCGTGGTATAACCAAAACGCGATCAAAGACTTGGCAATAAATAAAAAAGTTCCCGCTATTGGCGGCGATATGGTTGTAAGCGATAAAAACGGAATTTTTCTGATGTTTTATAACAAAAAAATCGCCGAAGACAACGGTATCGGCGACTTATATGATTTAGTTTGGAACGGAACATGGACGTTTTCTAAACTGCATGAACTTATAAAACTGACGAGCAGGGATTTAAACGGCGACGGAGAAATGAAACTTGCCGACGACCTATGGGGATATATGGCGGAACCGCTGACAGGATGGATGTTCCTGATTGCCGCCGGGAACCGCCTTGCGGATCTGGACAGCGAGGGACTTCCGTATATAACTGCGAACACACCGAAATTGATTTCGGATTACGATAAAGTTATGGATATTATGTTCGACAAAGAAAGCCATGTGTACGCACCTGCGGTTCAGCCTTATGTTGACAATTTTATGGGCAACAGAAACTTCCTGCAGTCGAACGTTATGTTCCTGCTTATACAATTCAGACCCAAGGAAGAAGATTTCGGTATAATCCCATTCCCGAAATTAAATGAAACGCAAGTTGAGTACTATACTCCGATATCATTGTATCTCGCGCGTTTTATCGCCATGCCGACAACATGCCGCGATCCCGAAATGGTCGGAGCGGTTCTCGACGCGATGTTCCGGGAATCAACGAACAGTATAATGCCTGCTTATTATGAAACCTTGCTCGAAAATAAAATCGCACGTGATAATGAATCGATAGAAATGTTGAAAATAATATTTAATTCGGTTGTTTATGATATTGGTTCGGGTTATAACTGGGGTAATATGTGGTCGATGCATCAAAAATTCATTATGGATGAAAAAAGGGATTACGTTTCGACAATTGAAAGTGCGTTAAGTAAAATCGAAACAGAAATGGAAAAAACAATCGAAGAGATGGTGAAAAATGATTAATTACAAATGGGAGTGTTTGACCCTCGACGGTGGATTTGTTGGCAGAGACGGAGCGGCGTTGGTATCGTTTAAGGGATGCCTTTATATGCTCGGTGGTTATAACTCGACCCGCAAGGATCTATACGGCAGCGCGAACACCAATAACGAAGTTTACCGCAGCGGCGACGGTTTAACTTGGGAATTGATTTGCCCTGCGGGTTCGCAGAAGCCGTTGGCTCCTTGGACCCCGCGGCATACTTTCGGTTGCGTTGTATTTAAGGATATGATTTGGGTAGTCGGCGGTGACGCCAATAGTGGATTTTGTTCGACCGACGTTTGGAACTCATCCGACGGTGTAAACTGGACGAAAGTCAGCGATTCCACACCGTGGGCGCCGCGCGTGTTACATCAAACTTTCGTACACGACGGTAAGATTTGGATTCTCGGCGGGCAAAGTCCTTCGGTGATGATTAAGGAAATTGCCGACAGGTTCTACAACGATGTCTGGTGTACTTCGGACGGTATAAACTGGGATTGCGTCTGCGAATACGCGCCGTGGTTTGAGCGCGGAATGATCGGCAACAATGCCGTTGTGGACGGCAAATTGTGGTTGATCGGTGGAGGAACGTATGACACGCCCGATAAGCCGTACAGGAAATACTACACTGACGTTTGGTCGTCCGCCAACGGCGCGGATTGGGAACTCGTTACCGCCGACGCCGGATGGCCGGTGAGACAGTACCACGACGTAGCTACTTTTGACGGAAAATTGTGGGTGTTGGAAGGTTACGGCGCGGACGAATACGGATCGCGGACAGTTCCGATGCCGTACATGATTAAAAATTACAAAAACCGCAGCGACGTTTGGTATTCCGACGACGGCAAGCATTGGATTGAACTGCCGGGTACGCCGTGGGTGCCGCGGCACGCGTCAAGCGTGTGCGTACATGACGGCGCGCTGTGGGTCGTTTCGGGCAATAATTTTACCGCCGATGTCTGGCGGTTGAAGAAAATGTATTAATAAAACACCCGGCGCTGCGGCGCCACCCTCTTTACGAAAGAGGGCAGTGGTTGGCTACGTTTTTATCTTTGCCCTCTTTTGTAAAGAGGGTGGCGCCGCAGCGCCGGGTGTTTTATTAAAATATAAATTTAAATATTATATAGAGAGGAACCAAATATTATGGATACAACTAAAAAAGTAAAACTGGCATTTCTGGGAGTCGGAGGCCGCGGTCATGGTCTGATGTGGGAGTATTCCAAACACCCGCAAGTTGAAGTCGTAGCGGTTTGCGACAAAGCTGACGGTAGGGCGCAAGCCGTCGCCGACGGATTCAACAAGGAGCGCGGAACC
>WREN01000006.1 GCA_009779295.1 Oscillospiraceae bacterium
CCGCCGACAGCCCATCCTTCACCTTCACTGTTAGCCTCAAGTAATATATCGTTCGCCCGCAAAAAGGAAATGAACTCCAACGCGTTCTGTTGTGCGTCGCCGCTTAATACTTCATTGATTTTTTCTTCAACCATTTTTATACCTCATTCCTTACCGCCGCAATTTCGTTGGCGATAGTTTTATTTATTAAAACAAGTTCTTTTGCATATTCAAGAATTTTTTCTTCGGGATTGTTTAACAAAAGCAATTGACATCCGCACACTTTGGGAAAAATTTGGCCATAAATAATTATATTTTCAACACCCTTGCAATTTCTACAACCCAGAGTAGTATTGATATTGTTCAAAATAAAATCTTTTAATTCATCTGTTACATATTTTTCGGATTTTTCAAGCAATTCTTTGTCTTTGAAAAAATATATAAGCCAATAACCATTGTGAATCCTAAAATGACAAATAATTTTCTTTTTATATCTGACCGACCAGCCATTTGCACCCGTCGATCCTTTTGAAACTTTGTTGGTTTTCAAAAACGTATTAAAATCTAAAAAGTTTTTTAATTTATCGCCGTCAATTAAGCTCGTTGCGAATTCTTCAATCATTATTATTTCTCCCTAACTTGCCGATTCTAAATCGGAAATAAAACTTTTGACCGTCAAAATTAATTTTTTCGAAAACTCAAGTTCCGTGCCTTCAAGATTTATAAACCTAAGCGGCCAGCAATTACACACTTTGTCAAAATGTTTCCCGAAGATCGTCATGTTTTGTCTGCCGTTACAGCCCCTTTCAACACAAGGCGGCGGGTTGATATTATCCAAAATAAATTTTTTCAATTCTTCATCCGTGAAATAATTATCATAATTCGTAAACCAACCGTCTCTTGTGAACTGGCTAAGGCGTATCATCCAAACTTTATCGCGTTCGTTCAGATTAACGTAGCACATACTTTTGTTTTTATAAGTTACTTTCCATGAATTATACGACTGCCAGCGCGGAGTCATTTTGTTTTCTTTCAAAAACACAAGGAAATCCAATAAATTTTTCAACTTGTCCCCATCAAGAAATTCTCCGGCGACATTTTCAGGTTTCGGTTTTGCGGCTTTTTGATCTTTGTAAAGTGACATAAAATTTTATTCTCCTTTTAAATTTTATTTGGCTTGTACGCAATTCCATCCATCATACACAAGCAGCATGAATCAATAAACTCGGTCGTTAAGGTCATTCGCGCGGGAAAATTATCTTTTTCAAAGTATTCGTAAAACACAGCTCTTGCTTCGTCAAAATCCGATAAATCTTTTAAATACAGTTTTATCTGAACCATGTCGTTAAGCGTTGCTCCGACTGAGTTCAACGTGTTGCGCATACTATTGAAAGTCGCTCTCATTTGATGCACAACATTTTGCTTATCAAATCCGCCGGCATGGTGCGCCAAATAGATGAAATCTCCCGCGACTACGCATGACGAACATGTTTCATCACCACAATGGGTCGGCATTTTTTTCAACATGATTTTAAATCTCCTTTTTTATTGAAATACAGATAAAACCTTTTTGCTCTCTTCATTCACTTCGATACTAATACGGTTGTAATTGCATTTGCGGTAATTAACGCCGTTAATGGTGAACTTACATTCGTAGCAATTCGGGTTGCAATGACGGCAATCTCTGTACAAATCCATTTGCGATGTAATACACGATGGCAAACCGTCAAGAAAGCCGTTTTGACGGTTGAAAAATATCGGGTGCAGGTACATGCCTAATGTTTCTTTGTCAAAATAAAATTGTAGGTGTACCCGTTTACATTCAGGGGTATTGTATGTAACGTATAAGCCGCTCGCTTTGTTTTCGACTTTTTGTTTATATCCGCTTTTGAGCATAGCTTCGCTTATTTTCGTGACAAAATTTTTGTGTTCTTCCGGAACTGCTGACAAGAAATCCGCAAGCGATAACTTTTGTGATGTTTTCATTTTTTATATCTCCTTTGTTATAAACTTCAACGGCAAAAAGATTTCCTGCTGCGCGATTCCGAGGGCTTTATCAATCGCGCCGTCGGCGTTCGGCATGTTACACATCCCGCTTTGAGGAAAATCTCCGTATTCGAAAACTTCGCTGCTGTTGATCCAATTCATCATGCAATTAACCGTTTCATTGAGGTCGTCGTTGTCGAGTTCATTTGCGGTAGCGACCAAAAACATCCCGCCCGGGAACTCGATTATCTCATAAGGCGCGGTTTCGGAAGCGGTAACGCCGTCTTTGACTGCCCAAATCCAAACATTTTTATCGCCTTCATGCCAAAGAAAAGCCGGTTCTTCGTAAATTTGTCTCACTAACAAATGATCTATAGTTCTTAACCATCCCACCATTCCGCCTTCGCCGAAGAGTTCTTCAAACGTTTTCAATCCCGAAGAAACCGCCCGGAATTTCGGTATCTCAATCGCACGCATGTTTTGTAATTTACTCATTTTTATAACCTCCGCCCATCTTTATATCAATTATACACCTAAAAAACAAAGTTGTCAAGAGAATTTTGATATATTTTAAGAATATTTTGCAGATTTTTATATTATTTCTAATATTTTATCATTATGAACAAAAACGCATGTTTTACCTTGACAAAAACAAATAAAAATTACAAAGAACCGCATAAAGCGGTTCTCTCTTCGGTTTATGGATTTTTTCGCCCGATAAATTTATAATCTTTAGTCCAGTCCGCCGTTTCCCAGGACGTTAAATCCTTCCTGTAGTAAAACGTTACGTCGCTTTCAAATACTGAACTGTCCGGCTGATCGATTACTTCGCCCAAGAAAGCAATCTGCTTTAGTTTCGTACAATTTTTAAACGCGTACCTACCGACCGTTTTTAAACTTTCGGGCATCGTGACTTTCGTCAAGTATTTGTTGTTTTCAAATGCGCGTTCGGCGATCAATATTACGCCGTCGGGAACTACAAACGTATCGCCTTTCATCGCCGCAGGATATTTTCCCAGCGTTGTCATATCGGCGTTATAAAGAACGCCTTTCACGCTGACAAACGCATCCGAATCCGTCTTTATTTGTTCCAAATTATCGCAATTTGCAAATGCGCTTATTCCAATTTCAACTACACCCGAAGGTATCGTATATTCGGTTTTTCCCATCGGAACGCGGATTAATTTCGTTTTGTCTTTATTGAACAAAACATTGTTTTCATCAACGGAAAAGAACTTACTTGATTTTGCAACCCTGAATACGCTTAACGACGGGGTATAATCCAACGCATGAGACAATATGGTGTGAACCGTATCCGGAAGCAAAAATATCTTCGAATCGTTCGCCGCCGGATATTGGATCAATGTTGTCATACGTTTATTATAGAGTGCGCCGTATGCGTCATTTGCGTACCATTTGTTGGTTTTTTCTACAAAAACCGCTTTTAATTTATGTAAATTGTTAAAAGTAGTTTCATCAATATGATTCACAAATGCCGGTATAAATATATATTGGACATTTGTACAATTTTCAAACGCGGTTTCGGAGATTCCCCGGACATACCGCACTCCGATTTTTTCGGGTATTTCTATACGGATATCATCAATACTGCATCCCGTAATAATAACGCCGTTTAAATTGTCAAATTCGCAGGTAAAATTCCCTCTTGTTTCAGCGCTGAAAATGTTTATTGATAATAATAAACTTAAAACTAAAATTATTGTTAAACGTCTCATTATTTATCTCCCTGTTATATTTAAAACATTTAATTTAATGATTTGTATTCGTCGATCGTCTTTTCAAGCGCCGTCTGCGCCCTTTCCGCAATCGATTCATACCTTGATGAGAAGTTGTCGGCTTTCGCGTTGGACATAGAATTTATCAACATACCCACTCCGCCCCAATCGTATATCATGCCGAGGTCGTATACGCGGTTGCCGAGGATTATATTCAGCATTTCCACCGATTCCGTATCGCGCGTGTATTTCCCCTCCAGCGAGACATCGTAATAAGCCGGACGGACTGTGATCATCGATTGATAAGACATCTCTTCCATCAATATCGCGGCGCGTTCCGGTTCAAGATTCGTCACCGGCAATATCAACGCCGACGAAATCCACGGACTCGTCCATGTGTAATATTTATCCTGCCGTTCGTCATACTTCGGCATCGGAATCAACCCGAAATCCGATTCCATATCACGCAGTTTCTTAACGGTATACATGACGATCGAATACAACAACGCCCTGTCGTCAGTAAAGATATTCACAAGCGCGCCCCATATTTCGGGATATTTTCTGAAATACGCTTCAGCAGTGTGCGTAACAAAGTTGCGGTCGTTCATCACGGCAAATAATTTTTCCAGCGTAGTAATACCGCGTTCGGTATTTATCGTTATCATCGGATAGTTGTCTTTGTCTTTCGAAACGACGAAATTTTCAGCGCCGATATACATTCCGAATATGCCGGAATCCTCTGTAATAAGTCCGAACCTGTCGTTCTCGTCCATTATGCCGTTGCCGTCAACGTCATCCGAAACGGATTTAACCATCTCTACGAACTTGTCGATCGTCCATTTACCGCCGTTCACCAGATCATAAGGGCTGTCTAAAGCCATTTTTTCAACCAGATTTTTATTAAACGCGTAAATCCATGACGCGTTGAAAGTGCGGTATGAAAAATCTCCCGTGACGATATACTGTTTATCGCCGATACTCAAATCCCGTATCGAACTCTGATCCCACCATTCGCGGGTAAAATCGAAATACTTCACGGAATTTAAGTTGATGAGCATATTCGCCTGAGCGAGCGTCGTCGCGCTGAAAAGGTCCGGCCAAGCCGCGTCAAACACATCCGGATCCTGCGATTGTATAGTCCGCTGCGCCAAAGTCAGCGGCGTATCGTTCATAAGCTGCTTGATGGTAACGTTGCAGCGTTCCTCAACCATGCGGTTGCGTTCATACACCGAATCGTTCAGGATTTCACCGCCGTCGGATTCCGGAGATACTTCCATTACTCCCCAAGGATCCTCAACTCCGAAACCGCGCGTAAGGATGACGAATTCCGCACCGTTGAAATTTTCCTCCGGTACATTCGGGCGTTTTACAGCCGCGACCGTCTCTGCGCGGTTTTCGACGTCATCGCCCGCCGTTGTATCCGTTTGTTTGACGTCGTCAGCGGTATTTGAACATCCGGCTAAAACGATTGCTGCGAACAACATCGCCAACAATAATAGGATTGCTGTTAATTTCATTTTCAATTTTAATTCCTCCAAAATTTATTTAAAAATATACTTGACTTTAATAAAATTATATGTTATGCTTAATATTGTTAAAGAAAATTTTTATATATTACTTTAATATTGTTAAGGGGTTGATTAATATGGCTGTCGAAATTCTTCCTGAATGGTTAGCAAATTTGGACGACGAAGACTTGAATTTTATAAAAAAATTCATTCTCGCGTCGGGATCGCTGAAAGAAATCGCTACCGCTTACGGCGTGACCTACCCGACGGTGAGATTAAGGCTGGATAAAATAATCCAGAAAATTCAAATTTCCGACGATACGCAGAATGAACCGTATATTTCGCTTATCAAACGGCTTGCGGTGAATGAGAAGTTGGATTTGAACACGGCGAAGATTTTAATCAGCGAGTACAAAAAAACAAAAGGAGTGAATTAATATGTGGTTTAGTAGTTCAACGGCTATTATTTTAGGTGTAAGCATAGGTGTTATTTTATTTGTTTGTTACATATTTTGGGTGGTACTCTCCACTTACGCTATGAAAAAAGGAAAATATCAAAAGTATAAAAAAGTTATTTATTCGTTGATATTTATTGTTACAGGAATTGGTATAACAACATTAACGCTCTTTATAGTTGCAATTACAACAGGGCAGCCGTATCATGTATGGTATCCGTTGATGATGGTTGGAAGTTTTGGGTGTATGTGGACAATCGGAATATTTATAATGAATAAAGCACGGAAAAAATTTATTACGATAGGTGAATTAAACAAGATGAACATCGATGACTTATCTTAAATATTTATTGATAATTCCATCCGTTCTCCAATTGATCCAGCGTTCCGAAACTGTAACCGTTATCGCGCAAATATTCAATTATCCAGCCGAGCGCATTGGCGGTGTGGTCCTTGACGTCGTGCATTAATACGATTTTCGGCAGCGTTTTATATTTTTCCGTGTACGCAAGATCGGAAATAACTGATTCCCTGATATAATCCTCAATCGTCTGCCCTTCCGCTAAATCTACGGATATGGAATCGTTGGTATCCATCGTCCAGTCAAAAACCGTATACCCGTAATTTTTAACCGCTTCTACAATCAGCGGTCGGAGTGTCCTGTTAAGATAACCGCTTTTGGTGCCGCCCGGAAACCTGTAAAGTTTATACGGCAAATTTTCGCCGAGGATTTTTTCAATCGTTTCTTCCCATTTCTTTAAATCCTCCATTAAAGAATCCGCGCTTTTATATATATCTTTATACACGTGCGAATAACTGTGGCTTCCGATAACATGCCCCGCGGCATACATTGCCCTTACCTTGCTCGGATAATACGAGGCGAATTCGCCTATTAAGAAAAATGTCGCCTTGATTCCGTAACTATCGAGTATTTCAAGCACTTTATCCGTTCCCGTATAATTCGGGCCGTCGTCAAAAGTCAGGTATACGAATTTGGGATCGGCAGGCTCCACAGCTTCCGTTTCGGATACAATTTCAATCACGCTCGTTATCACAGGCATCGGTTCGGTTTTCTCTGCAATAACCGCATGTCCGCACGACGTTATCAAAAACAAAAAGCATAAAAGCAGTAAATTTATTCTAATCATATATTTTCCTTATTGAATTTCTATTTTGTTTTTATTATATAATATCAATAATATCGTCGTTTGTCAATAAAAAAATAAGATCCATTTTGTGAACCTTATTTATTCGCTTCATTAAAGGTTAGCAATTATTTTATAAATATTATAACATACCTACTTGAAATTTACAAAAATTTCTGCTATAATAAATACTATGGTATAATTATACAAAATTAAACCGTATAATTATTCATATTTGTTTATTTTTTCTGTTGACAAATATAAAAATACGGTGTATAATTATACATGAAATTTAATTAGGAGAGATTTTTATGAATAAAACCAAACGTAATATCATCATCATTGGCGCCGCCGGTCGGGATTTCCACAATTTTAACACTTTTTATCGGAACAATCCGGATTATAACGTGGCGGCTTTCACCGCCGCGCAAATCCCCGACATCGCGGGGCGCAAATATCCCGCGTCGCTTGCCGGTGAATTATATCCCGATGGGATTCCGATATATCCGCAGGATGAATTAGCCTGCTTGATTAAAGAATTGGATATCGACGAGTGTGTGTTCTCGTACAGCGACGTTCCGTATGCTTTCGTTATGGGGTTGAGCGCACAAGTCAACGCCGCAGGAGCGGATTTTAAACTGATGGGTTACAAGAACACGATGATCAAAAGCATGAAACCCGTCGTTGCAGTCGGGGCTGTCCGCACAGGCTGCGGCAAAAGCCAGACTTCGCGCCGTATCGCCGAAGCGTTGATGGCGCAGGGTTTGAAGGTTATCGCTATACGTCACCCGATGCCATACGGCGACCTCGAAACGCAGAAGGTGCAGAGGTTTGCGACGCTGAATGATTTAGTCAAGCATAAATGCACCATCGAGGAGATGGAGGAGTACGAGCCGCACATCGCGCGCGGCAACGTCATTTACGCCGGCGTTGATTACGAAGCGATCGTCCGCGCGGCTGAAAATGACCCGAAAGGCTGTGACGTGATTCTTTGGGACGGCGGCAACAACGATTTCCCGTTCTACAAGCCGGATTTGATGGTTACGGTCGTTGATCCGCACCGTCCGGGGCATGAGTTGTCGTACTATCCGGGCGAGGTTACGTTAAGGATTGCCGACGTTGTCGTCATCAACAAAATCGACAGCGCAGATTTCAATAATATTCAAATTGTGCGCAACAATATCGAGAAAGTAAATCCCACCGCGACCGTTATCGAAGCTGCGTCCACGATAAGCGTTGACAAGCCGGAATTGATCCGCGGCAAGCGCGTGCTTGTCGTCGAGGACGGCCCGACGCTCACGCACGGCGAGATGAAAATCGGCGCGGGTATCGTTGCGGCACGCAGGTTCGGTGCGGCGGAAATTATCGACCCGCGGCCGTATGCCGTGGGCAAGCTCGCGGAAACATTCAAGATTTACCCGAACGTAGGTACGCTGCTTCCGGCGATGGGTTACGGCGAACAGCAAATGCAGGATTTGTCCGCGACGATCGAGAAGACCGACTGCGATTCCGTTATCATAGCTACGCCGATCGATTTGGGGCGTGTTATTAAGATAGGCAAGCCCAATACGCGCGTGGAGTACAGTTTGCAGGAGATCGGGCATCCGAATATCGACGACGTGCTGGCAGATTTTGTGAAGAAGATTAAGGGTTGAGAATGTTTTAGGGAACGGATAAATCCGTTCCCTACGATTATCGTTCTGCGATTTTGGTTTTCAATGATTCTAACATTTCGGTATGCCAATCAAGTCCTACATCATAAAAATCTTTGTGACACCGTATAATAATTTCTTCCCACATTTCTATTGCCTTTTCATATTCGCCCCAACTTTCATACATAAACGCAAGAGAAAAGCATGGATTGCAAGGCGGTGGGTTCATCGTACTATCTAATAATTTTTGCGATTGTTCGAATATTTGCACTGCTTTTTCAAAATAATTTGCGTAGTTTTCAGGATTAAACCGGCGTTCCGCCAATCTCCTGTAACGTTCGCCTACCTCTAAGAAAACGTTAGGATCGTTTGAATAATCATTCATGAGTTTATCATAAATAACAAACGCTTCCGCTTCCCTGCCGAGCCGAATCAGCGTATCGCCTTTGAGAATGACGCGCGTGATTTCATCAGCAATGCGGGCACTCATCTCATCCGCTTCCTTGTATCTGTCGGTTTGAACGTATGCGTTATGAAGATTTACTTGCGCTTCTTTATTATCTGGATATTTTTTAATAAAGTTATCATAAAACCTGAAAAATCTCCAGCCGATAGGCTCATAATCCCACTGTACGCCTCTTAACCTTGCGTAAGTCTGATGAAATTGATGATTATTCAAATCTGTATTGATTAATTGTTCGGAATAACGCCCGGCGATTTCTGTGTAACCGTCTATGCGTTTTTTGTACAAATCAACCATCCTGCGCAGCGCTTCCGTGTTTTCGGCGTTTTCTTCCAACAGCCCGACTAAATATCTTTTGGCGTAAAGAAAACTGCTGTCGCTCAATTCTTCGCCCGGTTCCTCCAAGATTTTATCGACGGTTTCAAAATGATTCACATCTCCGACCGCGAATAAATCGTCGATCGCAACGCCGAAAAATATCGCGATTTTCGGCAGAAGCATCGTGTCCGGGGTTGCGGCGTCGGTTTCCCATTTTGAGACAGATTGAAACGTTATGTTCAAATATTTTGCGAGTTCTTCCTGCGTCACGCCTTTTTCGGCGCGTAGTCTTTTTATCGTTTTACCTATACTTATTTCCATTTAAATAATTCCTTTCTAAAATATATTTTATCGATCGATGATTTAATTATATAGCTTAAATAAATATAAGTCAATAACCGAAATTTTTATATAACTCGCATGTGAGTTGAATTAGGAGGTAAATAAAAATGGCAGAACTACCCGAAATCACAAAAATCTCCACCCAAATGCGCGATACCCTCCGCGGCAAAACCATTCAAACCGTTTCTATCCTGCAAGAAAAGTGCGTGAACATTCCGGCTGACGAATTTCAGACGCAAATCGCCGGCGCGAAAGTCGCGGACGTTCGCAACAAGGGCAAGTGGATTGTTACCTCGCTTTCCAACGGCGAGCAAGTTCTCCTCTCGCTCGGCATGGGCGCGGATATTCTATTCTTTGAGAATGAAGCGAATCTCCTCGAGAAATATCAAATTAAACTCCGCTTCACCGACGGCAGCGGATATACCGCGCGGTTTTGGTGGTTCGGGAAGTTTGCGCTTGCGGCGGCGGATACGCTTGACATTGGAATCGACCCGTTTGACGAACGCTTCACGCCGGAGTATTTCGCGAATCTCCTCAAGGGAAAGAAAACGCAGATCAAGGCGTTCCTGATGGATCAGAAGAATGTCGGCGGCATCGGCAACATGTACATGCACGACATTTTGTTCGGCGCGCGGTTGCATCCGCAGCGGAAGATTTCCGATATGAGCGGCGATGATATTGAACGTTTGTACAAAAGTATGGTGGACGTTTTGAATCTCTCGCGTTATAAAGGTGCGTTCATGTACGAAAACGACTTCTTCGGACAAAAAGGCACTTACGGGATGGATGATTTTCTGGTCGGTTATAAGGAAAACCAACCCTGTCCTGTTTGCGGCGAGAAAATTATCAACAGAAAAACAGGCAACACATCAACTTTCATATGTCCTGCCTGCCAAAAACTTTAATTCACTGTCAAATAAAAAAGACGGGTACCCGTCTTTTTATTTTTAATTACACCCAGCCTCTGAGTTTTACAGCTTCGGCAACACGCTGAATGGCGATCACATACGCCGCGTCGCGCATGTATAAACCCTTATCAAGAGATAAATCATACACTGCGCGGAAAGCGGTCTTCATGGCGTATTCCAGTTTGATCAAAACTTCTTCTTTATCCCAGAAATAATTCATATTACTCTGCACTTGCTCGAAATAACTGCATGTTACGCCGCCCGCGTTGCACAAAAAGTCGGGAATCATAGATATACCCCTATTTTTTATTAACTCGTCGCAGTCGGGAGTTGTGGGACCGTTCGCGCCCTCGCATATAATTTTTACGCTGTCTTTTATCAACGGAAAAGTATCAAGCGTGATTTGGTTGGGTAGAGCGCAGGGAATGAGTATATCGACTTGCTGTTCTAACCATTTTGTACACTTTGAGTCACCCTCTAACACTTCATAGCCAAATTCAATTCCTTTATTTTTATCAATGCTTCCGAAAGAATTTTTTACGCTTGCAAGTTTCTGTATATCAAGCCCGTCTTTATCTATAAATGTATAAACTTTCTTATCCGCATTATGAAAGCAATTTACAGCTATGACTTTACCCCCCATTTCAACATATTTCCTTGCCGCATATTCGCCAACTAATCCGAATCCCTGAACAGACGCCGTAGTTTTTGTTATATCTATATTTTTGATTTTAAGCATTTCTTCAAGCGTATAGATAACCCCATAACCCGTAGCTTCAGTTCTTCCTAACGACCCGCCCATTCCAACGGGCTTTGCGGTGATCATACCGGGATAACGTCCTCCGGCAATAGTTTCATATTCGTCGAGCATCCAAAGCATATGCTGAGCATTGCTTCCCATATCCGGAGCGGGAACGTCGGAATTCGGCCCTATCTGGCTGTAAAGCTGGCGTATAAATCCGCGGCAGAGCTTTTCCTGTTCGTTTAAAGAAAGGGCAGACGGGTCGCATACGATTCCGCCTTTGCTTCCGCCAAGCGGCAGGTTTAACAGCGCGCATTTCCACGTCATCCACATAGAAAGAGCCTTGACGTCGTCTATTGTTTCCTCGTTATGGAAACGCAGCCCGCCTTTTGCCGGACCTCTCGCGTCGTTGTGTTTCACGCGGAACGCTTTAAATATCTTTATTGACCCGTTATCCATTTTTATCGGTATATTAAAATGGATCTCCTTCATAGGTTCTCTTAAAAAATTTTTCATGCCGTCTTCAAGCCCTAAATATTCCGCCATATTATCAAATTGTTTCTGCGCGTTCTCAAAAGGATTATACTTAGATTCTGTCATTTTGTTTTTACCTCCCATTTGCTAATTCAAAAATTAAAAATTGCATTATATATTTTATATAATGCAATATTATATACTAAAAAAATGAGTTTGTCAACTAAAAATTTCATTTTTTTTGCAAAAAATTGAAATTTATTTTAAAAGGAAATTGCAGGAAACGATTTTCAAACATTCACTTTACCCGGATTTTAAATAACGACTTCAAATATTTCCTGTCGAGTCTGCGACCGATAATGTTTATCATAGGGGTTATCTCACGATTGATTTTTTCCGGTTTGTGCGATCCGCCGGCATAATTTATAAGCCAACTGCCGTCATTCGCTTTTAAATAACCCTTGATACGCCACACGTTAGCGACGTGCGGGATTTCATCCTCCTCAAACACGGCGTTCGGGTATAGCGTACAACTTTGAAAAAGGGTGGTGTGATCTACAGGCGATATTGTAAGTTCACGTTTTTGGGGTTTCGCGTTTGAAATAATTGCAAAATCGTCATCAGTCAACGCAAAAATTTCATCGCGTTGGATTATTTTCCCCGTATTCAACAGTTCGCCCGCTAATACTGATTTGTCATCGTCTGTCATCATTTCTTCCATGGCGGGATCAACGACTGTAACCATGCAGCCGTATTCGCATACCGCGCTGACGGCAGAGCTTTCCATTATCATAAAGAAATCAGAAGGATCGAAAATCCCTGACGGCTCGATGATAATACGATCGTACAACCCTCCAAACGATAGCAGCACGTCATGAAAATTCGTTTTGAGCGCGCAACAAATACAACCGCCGGATAATTCTCTGACAAAAACTCCCGACTCCGCCAATATCATGCTGTCGATTCCTGCCATACCATATTCGTTTTCGATCACGGCGAAAGTTTTGCCTTCGCGGCGGAAATATTCGATGTAACGCTTGATGTATGTAGTCTTCCCTGCTCCGAGAAAACCTGTGATGAGATCAACCTTTGTTATATTTCCCATAGGTTTTAGCGATGTCAATCATGCGGCGAGCTCTGTCAAACGAAGCGTTCGCCGGATATTCGCAGCCGGTAGCAAGCATAAATCCGCCGCCCTTAGCCATAGCATCAATCTGATCTTTACACTGTTTATCCCATTCTTCATCCGTGCCTATAACGGCGTTGGCGGGCGTGACGCATCCGATAAGCGATATATTTTTGCCGTATTTTTCTTTGCATTCGGCATAATCTTTACAGTCGTCCGGCGGATATAGGAACGAAATCGCCGCAGGTTTTATAGTCTCGATCTGCACGTCAAAATATATATCCTTACCGCAGTTGTGGATCATATTGAGACAGTTCTTCTGACGGACAACTTCCGAAAGTTCCGGCATTAATTTCCCTTCTGTCGCCATCCACATTTCTTTTGACATGATCGACCCGGACGCATATAATGTGTCGTGCATCACTGCGGCTACGCCGGTATCGCACAACGCCGCCGCGTATTCTTTCAGCGTTTCGTTTATTTCTTTTGCGGCCGCGAAAACGGCATCGATATCGTCGTACATGTCCATATACATGTCCTGTTGGTTACGGAGCATGGACAGCACGCCGAGCGGACCGAATAAAAACGCCACTATCGGCATTTCTTTGCCTTTCGCCTCAACGAGTTTTTTGCACACGTCGATGTGCATCATCATGCGCTTTGACTTGCGGTAATCGACTTTTTTAATTTTCGCGTAATCTTCTATGTCTTTTATAACGCAATTCGCGTAATTCGGGCGCGCGGCCTCATTTTCCGGATATACGATCTCCTGTCCCCAGGCGTCGGCTTCAACGGACAGGTCTATAAGCGTTACAATACAGTCGATATCGAAATCTTCCGCCGTTTTGATAAACGCCTCAGCGCAAATATCCGCGTCGAGCGACCAATCTTTATAGCTTGCTCCAATCAATCTGCGGCTGATACCCGAAAGTATCGGATACACCGGCACATGGTCCGGTTCCGTATGATTCAAAGCGGCAACAACACGTTCTAATGATGTCATATTAATAATCCTCCCATTAATGGTTATCTTATTATCAATTATATATTATTTTTGTTACAAGTATATAAATATATTATAGATTTTATAATAATATTATTGACATAATAATATTTATGGTGTAAAATTTATATAAAATACTAACAGGAGAATACATATGAATAAGAAATTAGAAGCATCTGACTTTAACGTCAACAGAATGGAAATCGAGCCGCGCTGGCTGTTGTGCATGAATTGCGTGAGAGGCGGCGGCAATTGCGAGTGTATCAAGAATTATCGCATCGCCGAGCTGTATAAGAAGATCGACGATAATCCCGAACTGCATTTAACTTTAGTCGGTTCGTTTGATGAAATAGGCGCGAGGACTGAACGGTTTTACACGCAAACGCCCGCCGAACGCCGCAAGGATTTGGACGTACTGCAGCGTCTCGGCTTGGCTTACGGCGACACAAGATCGGCACGGGATTTGTTTTATAGATCGACTCAGAATATCAAGAGTCTGGAAGGTATTTGCCGCTATCCGGATAATCCCTACGGCAAGTGGCCCGAATGTGAATTGGCTGACGGGGAGTTTTACATAAAGGGTAATAAACAATTGCGTTACGCGCAGAATCCCGAGCAAATGGAAGCGATGAAAGTTCCTTCGTGTCAAGCTTTGGCGGAAACCGACCGCATCGTGATACGCATACATCACCTGCTCTGCATTACGTGTTTCGCCGGGCGGGGAAACAATACTGTGCCGCTGAAAGAGGATAACCTCATGGAAGCGTGGATGAAATTCCGCGAGAATCCAGACATTCCGGTCACGCTGGTTGAAGGTCCCGGCGAATGCTGCATCTGCCCGCCTTGTCACAGTTATATTCCGGAGCGCGGTATCTGCGTTGCGGGCTGTCATTTGCGCGACAGGAAGAAGGATTTAGATACGTTCGTCGCGCTTGGCTTGAGTCCGGGCGATACGCTGACCGCCCGCGAATTGTACAAGCGCATAGGCGAGCGGATTCCGCACGCAAAAATCATCTGCGGTTACGACACGGATAACAGCTATGAATGGACTTCGTGCGGCGGTACGAAGAACGACGCATTCGAACAAGGGCTTGCCATTAATTTAGAATATCTTAAATAAAAATAAATGGAGGATAAAACGATATGGAAATGAAATTAGAAGCGTCAGACCTCAGTATCAACAGAATGGAAATCGAACCGCGCTGGCTTTTGTGCATAAATTGCTTCAGAGGCGGCGGGAATTGTGAATGTATTGAAAAGTACCGGATCGCCGAGCTTTATCAGAAGATCGACGATAATCCGGATATACATCTCACGTTACGCGGCGCGTTTGACGATAACGGCGGGCGCACGGAACGGTTTTATGAGCAGACTCCGGACGACCGCCGCAAGGATTTGAATATACTGCAGCGTCTCGGCTTGAATTTCGGCGACACGAGATCGGCAAGGGATTTGTTTGTACGATTGGATTTTTATGTGAAGAATCTGGAAGGACTGTGCCGTTACCCCGAAAACCCTTACGGCAAATGGCCGGAATGTGAATTAGCGGACGGGGAATTTTATGTCAAGGGAAACAGACAGCTGCATGATGCCCAAAACCCCGACCAAATGGCAGCTAAGAAGTGCGCTTCCTGTAAGGATCTGGCTGAAGCTGACCATGTTGTGATACGCAGCCACCACCTGCTCTGCGTCACCTGCTTTGCCGGCAGAGGGAAGAACACCATTCCGCTTGAGGTAGACAACCTGATGGAAGCGTGGAACAAATTCTGCGAAAACCCCGATATTCCGGTCACGTTAGTGGAGGGTCCCGGCGAATGTTGCATCTGCCCGCCCTGTTACAGCTACGCCCCATCGCGCGGTCTCTGCGTTTCGGTGTCGCATATACGCGACCGTAAGAAAGACCTCGATACTTTCGCCGCGCTCGGCGTAAATCCGGGCGAAACTCTTACGGCGCGCGAACTGTACAAACGTATCGCCGAGATGATACCTGACGTTTCGGTTATATGCAATTACGAAACCAACAATAGCTTTGAATGGACAGCGTGGTGTAACGGAAAGCGGGACAATGCGTTTGAGGAAGGATTGAAGATTACATTGGGGTATTTAGGGTTAGCAAAAACGTAAAAATTTATGTTATTTACTCCATATTTAATTTATAATCCTTTAATATATCCGTATAACGCTTACCTATCAGCCTAAAATAACATTCAAACAATAAAGAGATTATTATTAAACCTATAAAGATCAATCCGGTGATTACCAGCCATAACTTAGTCCAATCTGCGGGTACGGCAAAAATTACTAATAAGAATACCGCAAACACGGGCAGAAGCGTAAGAGAGAATATGATTAAACGCAGAAAATAACGCATCGTTTTAATGAATATTTCGCTGAAAATAAAGATCCATAGAACAGATATTATAATAGATAATATCACGCTTTGAATCGCAAACATAAAAGGAATTGCAAACTCGAACGGCTCGCTTGTTATAAATGAGTAAAAGGTTCCCGTAATCATATAGAGAATTATAAACCCCGCAAAAATCATCGCCGTAAACGATTTAATAGGAACTGACCAGTAAAATATTTTTTTCATTTTAAATTCAACCTTTCTTTTAATAATTTTGCATATTGTCTTGAAACTATCAATTTTTCTCCGTTTTCCATTATTACCTCAATTCTGCCGTTGAAATCCGGACAAAGCGATTTTATCTTTGCTATATTTATTATTTGCGATTTTGAACTTCTGAAAAAACTTTTATTCGTTAAGTTTTCTTCTATTTCATAGAGTTTTAACGAAGTTTCATAAGTATCGTCAGCAGTATAAATAAAGCACCGCTTATCAACTGATTCAAAATAAAATACGTTCTGTCTTTCAATCAAATAAGTATATCCGCTTTTAAAGCCGGAAAATTTTCCATCAAAGTTTTGAAGCGCAGACGTTATTTTATTAATCTTATCGGTAATTTGAGGGCAATTGATAATAATTTCAATGTCAGGATAACCTTCATGTATTTTTATGTCCAAATGACCACCTCCTCGCATTTTTCTAATATAATTATAACAGCTTTTACTTATTGGCGCAAGGCAACTTAGACTTTAAAAAACGCAACTTAGAAAATAAAACAAATATAAAAGGAGACAACAACAATTAAAAATGAATTACCCGTGAGAAAAAACATACGATTACAAGGATATGATTATTCACAGGCAGGATATTATTTTATAACGATGTGTACGCAAGACAGGAAAATATCATTCGGCGAGGTTGTAGGGGCAGACCTTGTGTCTGCCCGTGAAAACCCAAACGATATTGCCCGTGAAAACCTCAAAAATGTACCTTATGTAAAATTAAACAATGCGGGACAAATAATTGAACGTATTTATACAGAAACAATTTCATCATTTAAAAATGTTGTTTCCGATAATTATATTATAATGCCAAATCATATTCATTGTATTATATCCATACATCGGGCGGAACCCATTCAGCGGGCAGACACAAGGTCTGCCCCTACAGAACCGGAAACGAAAACGATTTGCGAAATTGCTCAGGCATTTAAATCAAAAACGACCGTAGAATATATAAATGGTGTAAAATCAGGTTTATATAAAACATTTAACAAACGGATTTGGCAGCGAAATTATTATGAACACATAATACGCAATGAAGAGGAATACCGAAATATTTGTAAATATATAAACGAAAATCCACAAAAATGGGAACAAGATAAATTTTATTTAAATTAAATATAAAAGGAGACTATCACCATGACAAAATTTACCAATGAGTACATCATGCGCAACCGCATAAAGATCGGCGCATGGAGCTACGTTAGCCCGGGCGTTACCGAAGAGGGTATGCGCCTGTTCACCGAAGCAGGGCTTGATTATGTTATAATCGGCGAGGGTACCCGCGACCCTGTATTGCGCGAAAAAATGCTGACGCTTGCCGATGAATACGGCGTCGAAACCCTTGTGTTGGATTACCAGCATTTCATCACCGCGGAGAAAGTTGAGGGCAGACCGTGTCCTGTCGAACATTCCAAGGATTACGCGCACCATCCGTCTTTCGCCGGACATTATTTCGGCGACGAACCCGGCAGCGACGATCTGGTTTGGATGGGTAAAGCGGCGAACGAATACAGCGCAGTTATGCCCGGTAAAACGCCTTTCATGAACCTCCTGCCGATGTACGCCAACGCCGCGCAACTCAAATACGGGGCAAGCGCGTCCGCTATCGAGTATTACGACGCAGACCCCGAACTCTACCGCAAACACTGCATTACTTTCTGTGAAAACTGGGACACCGATTACATCAGCACCGACATCTATCCGCTGTTTTGGGAAAACGGCGAAGGCAGTAAGAAGACCACCTACGCCGATTACATCGAGAGCATCAACCAAATAGCGACCGTCGCGCGCGAATATAACCGCAAGTTCTACTGCTGCATCCAAACTTTCGGCTGGGCGGTCAGACCACGCACGCCAATCGAGAACGAATACCGCTGGCAGGTTTATGCTATGCTTTCGTTCGGGTGTACGGGAATTTTACTGTGGAGAATTACCGCTCACAATAATATCTACGAATCACTTTTCGATTTAACAACTTTCGAGCCGAAGATGACATATTACGAGTTCAAACCGGTCGGTCTTGAGATACAGGCGATTTCGGATGTGTTCGTGAAATACGACAACTTGGGCGCGTATAACGTGAACTGCGATGAATCCACGCCTTATCTGCGGATGAGCGGCGCGTACAAGGATTTCGCGACTATTGCGGAAATCGATACGAAAGCGCCGTTGCTTGTGGGTTGTTTCGAGGCGAAAGATAAGAAATCCACCGCTTTCACAATCGTAAACATGTACGAACTCGGAAAGAATAAACCGGCGTATGTTAAAATCAAACTCGCTGAAAATAAAAAGGTCACCGCATATCCATACGGTAAACCTATTGTGGTGACGCCTGTTGACGGATATTATCAAATAAATCTCGCGTGGGGACAAGGCGTATTCGTTACGGTTGAATGAATTTTCGTGAATTATAAGGATTAACGGAGTGCATAGCCCAGAAATTCAATTCTTTTCTGCCGCGGTCATACAAATAGGCGTTCGCCATGATACCTATCAGCGAAATTCCCCTGTCTGCGATTCCATAAGCCATTTCGTTACTGTAATTCGCTGTGTCCATGACGGGTTCAAACACATTGTATTTCATAAACTCAACAACGCGCTCCGTAACTTCCTGTTCGGAATAACCAGTCAGCTTTGCTAATTCGTTGCAAGTCAATCTTCCGTTTAAACAAATCCACGCGAAAATCTTTATTGCTTTTTCATCCGACATAAACTCTATGAGTTTGTTGGATGATAAATCAACGGACATTATGTTTTTGAGATATTCAATATTGCTCAAAAACATACCGAATCCCCTGCTGTCTTCCATAGTAAACACATGCGCTTCATACATATTTACTGCAAGGTGCGGCTTTTCTGCCGCACCTTCAGCCATGATTTTGTGCAGCAAACGCATTTTCTCATCCATGTCGCCTTTGCAGAGTTCCAGTGCTTTGTCAACGTACATCTCGGCTGTCATGTTCCCCTCGCTGCCGAGCAATGCGTCCGCTGAAATGCCGAACTCTCTGCATATGTCTGGAATGACGGAAATGTCCGGCAAGCTGTCGCCTTTTTCCCACTTGCTA
>WREN01000007.1 GCA_009779295.1 Oscillospiraceae bacterium
GATGATGTGGCATGATAATTCAATACGCCGTCGCCCGTGTTGGTAAGTTTCGTTTCGATTCCCGTATCAATGTCGATTTTATATATGTTGGACCCGGTATCGCTATCTTTTTTTGTGTAATAAACTACGTGTTCGTTTTTATTATTCGACCAAACAGGAACACAAGAACTTCCTTCGTGATAATCATAAACGTCAAGGAACAATACCGCACCGAAATATCCGCCGCGATCCGCGAGATCTCTCAAATTTTCACCGTCAATATCAACTACATAAACAGTATCTGCCGTAACATTGCTCCTGCCGGCAACAAATAATACATATTTACCGTCGGGTGAACGTGTCGGGGCAAAATTGAAATTCTGTTTTGTATCTATATATTTTGTCGTACCGTCGGGGTACTCTATATAAATTTTATAATCGGTCTGACGTATTATTATACCGTCCTCTGAAACGGTAGGCGTATATGTATGTCCGAGTGTCTCGTCTGAAAGTGGCCTTTTATCGGTATAATCAAGCGCACAGGTGTATGTCACCTGATTCTGACCTATCTGCGCCGAAAAGATATATCTGTCGCCCGAACGGTAAAAACCTGTGCAGTAATCGGACACTTTTTCAATTTCGGTTATATCTGTAGCTTCACCGGTTTGAAAATTGTATTTCCATGTGTGAAGAATTTTTTTGCCGTCCTCAAAAATAAATGTTCTTCCTTTTTCTTCTTTTTGAGCATGTTCCTCTTCCGTCCATCCACGTGAGAATCTCAATTCGTCGTCGCTATCCCATCCGGCAAATTGAACTGACCATTCTTTATCGCCCTCAAATTTATAATCTGCGGCTATCTCGAAAGGTTCGTGTACAACACCATCGTCGGTAATGTTGACGACATAAGACCTCATCGTAGCTACATTGGCATATCTGCCCGCCTCAAGATTAGTTTTCAATTGAGTGTAGGCTATCCTGTAAACAACTTTCGGTTCTGCAATAATTTCCATTTCATCATCTTCTTCTGTAGTATTTTCCGCAACGTTTCCTGCGCAGGAAATTAAAATTATGAAAATAAATAAAATTAATAAAAATCTTTTCATTATTCGACCCCCATAAAATAATCGATTACTTTATTAATGTTGATTTCAACTTTCGGCGTTATACTTTCAACATAAGATGAAAATTCTTGTTTCTCAACATAAAATAACAATTTTTCAATATCAGCAAAAATGAAAATGTTACCGAAATCTGTTACGCGGTTCTTCAGTATCAAGCTGATGACTTCAGCGGATTCCGCATCACGAACGAATTTAGTCGTCAGGCATTTTTCATAATATTCGGGGATAACGGTGTTATATGAGGAACACGCCAGCGCTTCGAGAATGATTCCGGTACGTTCGATATTTTCCACTGTAGTCGGTACCACGGAGAGGAATAAACTCGGTATCGCCGTTAAATATTCCGTCTGAGTCTCATCGTATTTGGGTACGGGAAGAAGCCCGAAATCGTCTTCCATATCGCGGAATTTAAATATATGGCTAAGCGCACCCATAAAGAATAAAGATTGTCCGTTCCTGAAATTTACCGATTCAACACCCGTTAAGGGAATTTTGAAAAATACATCCGATTCATAATAATCCTTGAATACTTTTTCATAAATATCGGCGGCTTTTTGGTTTCCCGGCAAAGCGAAATAGGGAAGATCGTCCTTATCTTTTGATACGGTATATACATTTGCCCCGTTGAAAAAGTTAAATACTAAATACGGTTCATTGGAAGTAAAACCGAATTGATCGCCGTCAGATATAATTCCGTCGCCGTTCAAATCCGCTACCGCCGCCTGAGCCAAACTTAACATGTTATCATAAGTCCATTTCCCGCTAAGAACCAGATCGTAAATGTTTTCAAGCTGTAAATTTTCGTGTAAATTTTTATTGAATACAATATTGTTTACGCTATTGTATGCGATCAAGTTATAATCAGGAACGCCGAAATACGATATTTTATTGACGGTAAGCGACGAAATCATCTTATCGCCGCCCCAGTACGGCTTTTTCAGGTCAATGTATTCCACATCCTGCAACGGATACAACAGATTTTCCATAGCTGCGGCAACCGCAATGCGTTCGATCATCCAAATCAAGTCATATGTGGAGTCTCCGGAAGTCACTAATTTTTTAACGTATGCCGAATTCCAGAAGTCTGTATAGAGCGTAGATGTAATTTTAACGTTAAACCTTTCCTCGGTTTCAATGGTTCGTTTGTAAATCGCGTCGTTTAAAACGTCGCCGTTGTAGTTATCCACAATTACCGTAAAATCGTGGTATTGATAATCCATTGTAAGTATGTTAAATTCCGCGCCGCCGAAATTTTTCGCCGGCAGATTGTCGTCCATATATACCCACGCGTCGCCGAAAGTCCAATCTTTATTTTCAACTGTGAGTTGATTTTCCTTCGTTGTAGTTTCAGCGGAAGAATTACTTCCGCTTGAACACGCAGATATAAATGACATGATTAGCAATAAAATTAAACTTAATGCAATAATTCTTTTCATAATTTCACCCCAATTTCTTTTTCAAAAAATCATAACTCGATTTTATCGAATCAAACACGTCCCGTTTACAAAAATCCTGTTCAATAATAAATTCCTCGACGCCGATTTCTTTCGCCGTGTTGATAATCCCGTCCCAGTTCAAATTGCCTTCGCCGACCGGAGCAAAACAAAACGGTATGCTTTCCTTAATACCTTCAAGCTGCATGATCGCGTAATCCTTCGCGTGGATCCAATTCGTGCGTCCCGCGAACATCTTCAAAGCGGAAGACGGTTCAGTACCCGCGCTTGTGAGCCAAAATACGTCCGGCTCAAAATATACGTTGTTCTTATCGGTTTCGTTCAACAGAATATCAATCCCGCGGATTCCTCCGAAATTGACAAACTCAAACGCGTGGAAATGATAAATATATTTGAATCCCGCAGCTGTAAACATTTCGCCGTCGCGGTCGATTATTTCGGCAAACTTTCTATATCCGTCAGCCGCTGCGCACAAATCCGCCGGAATCGAACCTGTTTGAACGAGATTAGTGCCGAGAACAGAGGCGTTTGACAAAGCCGCGTCAAACTGTTCCTTTGACCCGCCGGAAGGGAAGTATACCGCGTCCGATCTCATACCGTAACCGTCAAGAATCTTCTTGAGTTCCGTCACGGTGAGATAGCCGGGGATTCCCATTTGCAGCAGTTTAATACCGATAGCCGAAATCTTATCAAGTGTCGATATAAAATCTTCGTAAATTTGGATTTGGTCGCGGACAGTATACATTTGCAGTCCGATTTTTATCATTTTAATTTCACTCCTTTAAAATATTGGTTCTGTATTTACTATAATATTATAATCGAATTTTTCACCGTTATAACGGAAGCGTCATTAGCGAAACATATTACTTCACTTTCGTCTCTACAATAATAGCTGCATCGGAGTTCTTTTACTTTCAAGCCCATGAACATATCGCCCTCTTGGACTAACGTCGGCGGTATGGATTTTTCATATGCGTTCGTTAAAACGGCAAAAGGGAAGTATTCTTCATACGAGTTCGGGCCCCAACTTATATGAAAAAATAATTTCCGCTCCACTCCGCCGATAGCAATCCGCATTGATTTGAATTCGTCAACTTCGATGACGTTGATATATTCCTCAATTTCTTGCAATGTTGTAGTTTCCTCAGGAACGATTACTGTTTCTTATTTGCATCCTAACAAAACTAAAACCAAAATTACGAATACTATCTTCTTCATTTACTGCACGGCTTTGTATTGCGAAACAAGAGAAGCAAGAGCATTTTTATAAATGTCTTGGTTTTCACTATATGAAGCGGTGAAATCCGTGATCGTTCCGTTTGCCATGTTTTCAAACAATTCCGCAATGTTACCGAGCAAATGGGTGTGCGACAAACCGAAGTTATATTTTAATCCGGCGCGAATAGTATCTAATGTGTCTTCGGAAGCATCGTCTCTGCCATTAGCTTTTTTTAACAGTAATTCATAATAATCAATCACGACGGTTTTATATCCTCCGGCGCATAACGCTTCGGTGATTATTCCGCTCATTTCTTTATCGCCAAGCGATTTCGTGAATGCTACCATCGTCGCGCTGTTCAATGTCGTCGTGTAGTATTTATCCTGATATTCGTCATATTTAGGATACGGTATTATTCCGAAATTTTGAGTCATTGCATTGCGAAGTTTGACCGCGTCACCGAGGAATCCGCTCATGAATAACGCTTTCCCACCCGTAAATTCCGCCGGATATTCAGAAGGGAATATCGTGCTGACTGCGTCATTCTTGATAACGTTCTTGCCCTTATACAAATCCAAAATCCTGCCCGCTACTTTCTTAGCCTTATCGGTATTGAAATCCAAAGTCGGAAAACCGTCCGTACCGTTCTTTGTAACAGGCGCGTTAAGCGAGATGATAAACTGTTCGGGATGGTTGATTGTGCTGGAAACAAGTCCGTTAAAACTTCTGCCTCCTTCGAGCGAAAGTTCAACAAAACGGTCGAAATTCCACGCATCTCCGTTCACAAGGTCGATCGGACTCTTCAAACTGTTCGCGCCGATTATATCGTCATTGAAAAACACAACGAATATATCCTGCCACATAGAAATAGATAAATCTCCGACCGCCATATACAATTTGCCGTTTACGGCCAATGTGTCGTTTGCGCCCTGCGCCCACCAGTTCTTTGTAAGATTAATATCAGACAACGTTTTAATATCGATAAGCGAACCATTAAGCGCGCTGTCAATCAAATCTTTCTGTGTCCCGAGGATCAAATCGTACTTGTTATCACCCGCCGCAGCGCTTTCATTAACCGCATTTACGAACGCGTCTCCCGCGGCGATTTTCATGAAGTTCAGTTTTACGTTGAACCGTTCGCTCACGTCTTTATTGCGGTTGTAAATGGAATCGTTTACCAAATCGCCGTTATTTGAATTAACCGCGAATAAATTGTCGGTAATGGTCAGAACGTTAAAATCTTTCCCCGAATAATTTTTATCCGGAAGATCGTCGTTTTCCGTCGCGCGTTTTTCCAATTTGCTAACTTTGGGAGTGGAGGGTTTGTTACTGCTTGGCGTTGGATTATTCCCGCTGCCGCTGCCGGACGAATTTCCTCCGCACGAAACTACCATTATAGTAATCATAATTACTGTTAAAATTAAAGCTATGACTTTTTTTGCCATCGTTTTGCATCTCCTTCGATTATCTGTTTTATATATTATATCAATTAATAAAAATATTTTCAATAGTTTAATTGAAAATATGTGTAATTAGTGGTATAATTATTTTAGGATGTGATAAATTTGAATGAAAATATATTAAAAATCGATACGGTTGACTTGCAGGACGATAAATTAGTCATAATCGACCAGACAAAACTGCCGAACGAAACCGTTATTCTCAAACTAACCGACCAGCGTGATATTTGGCACGCCATAAAAACATTGCAAATCAGAGGCGCGCCCGCGATCGGAGTCGCGGCGGCTATCGGCATTTATCTCGCGGCGAAAGAGATTGATACGGACGATTTCAACGTTTTCAAAACAGAATTTGCAAAAGCTAAAAAATATTTGGCTTCGTCAAGGCCGACAGCGGTAAATTTATTCTGGGCGCTTGACCGAATGGAAAGCGTTATCTGCGAAAAACCTATTGCCGTAATAAAAGAATTACTCCGCTTGGAAGCAATTAAAATCCGCGAGGAAGATATTGCGGCGAGTTATAAAATCGGCGAGTACGGATTAAGTCTGCTCCATGACGGCGACGGAATCCTCACGCACTGCAACGCCGGGCAGCTCGCTACGGTCAGATACGGTACGGCGCTGGCTCCGATACATGTCGGACGCGAACGGGGTATGAACTTCAAAGTCTACACCGACGAAACGCGTCCTTTATTGCAAGGCATAAGACTGTCCGCTTACGAACTCGTCGCCGACGGCGTTGACACGACCGTTATCTGCGACAATATGGCTTCGCAGGTGATGAAAAACGGTTGGATTCAAGCCGTCATCACGGGTGCGGACAGGATCGCCTCCAACGGCGACGCGTGCAATAAAATCGGCACTTCTGGCGTCGCGATACTGGCAAAATATTACAAAATTCCGTTTTACATCGCCGCACCGACTTCGACTATAGACATGAAAGTTTCGCGCGGCGAGGATATTACCATTGAACAGCGCGATCCTGATGAAATTACGAAATTGTGGTACGAAAAATGTATGGCTCCGGAAGGCGCGAAGGTTTACAATCCGGCGTTCGATTTCGTGGACAACGAACTCATCACAGCGATAATAACGGAGAAGGGGATTATATATCCCCCGTTTGAAAAAAATCTGAAAGAAATTATGGGTGAATAAAATGAGCGATAATGAAATAATCATGCAGATAATCGATATTGGAAATAAAATGTACGAGCGGGGGTTTGTGGCGTCGAACGACGGGAATATAAGCGTCCGCGCCGAGGACGGCAACATCTGGGTCACGCCGACTATGGTTTCAAAGGGCGGAATGACGCCGGATATGATGATAAAACTTACACCCGGCGGAACGCTTGTCACAGGTAAACGCAAACCGTCAACCGAAGTCGCGATGCACTTGTGCTTGTACCGCGAGAACGCGAATATCAAGGCGGTGGTTCACGCCCACCCTGTAACCGCGACGTCGTTTTCTATCGCCGGAATCGCGCTCGACAAGCCGATTTATCCCGAAGCGTTGTTCAATTTAGGAAAAGTTCCGGTCGCGCCGTACGCGCAGCCCGGAACGATGGAAGTGCCGGAATCGATTAAGCCATACTGCCGGACGCACAAAGCCGTACTGCTCGCCAATCACGGCGCGCTGACGTGGGGAACGGATTCGACCGAGGCGTGGTACCGTATGGAAGCGTTGGAGAATTACGCGAAGATCGTGCTGAATACATACTACATTTTGCGGCAGGCGAACGAGTTGACGGAGGAGCAGGCGAGGAAGTTTCTTAATTAGAAGATAAATACGCTTCGATTTTATTGATTAACGCCGTGTAGCGCGGGTCGTCGCGGAGTTTTTTTAAAAATATATCTTCTTCGTCTTTCAAATCCCGCAATAAATCTGCCATTTGAGTGAATGTGCCATAATCTTTTGAATATTCTGTTATTGTATTTACATACGGCGCGGTAAATTTTATCTCGCTTTTCTCGCGGAGTTCGGGAATATATATCTCAAACATTTTTGCATGATTATAAGCGTTTTCTAATGCCCTAAATGCCTCGTCAAATTTATTATGCCCTGCCAAGAATGATGCGTAACGCTGATATAATCGCTGTAAATCGATATTATAACCCCCGTAATTTCCATCGCTGAATATAAATTTATACAGATTTATCATGATATTATACGCTTCATCTGAAACATTGCCGTCGCGTATAAACCAAAGTAATGATAAGAAAGGTTCATGCAAGTTAAGAATCAGACTTAATACAAATTTTTGTTTATAGATTTCTTCATCCTTTCCGTCCAACGTAGTAAGTATTCTTTCTTTACTTTGATATATCTCGCCGCATTTCTCGGCAATTTCCAAAACTTTTTCTTTTTCTCCGATGTAACTGTATATTTGGCTCAGCAATACACGACATTCATTGCGGATTGAATCGTCAAGGGATGTTGCGAGAAGTTCTTCAAAAATCTTTACCGCCTCTTCCCACGTGCCGAATGATTTGTGTTTTTCGTAATCGTGTATAAAATACTTTCCGTCAATAACATCCGTATGGTAATATCCATGCCCGGAAATTTTTTGATACAATGCTTCCGCAAGCCTGAAAAGCAGTTTTTCTTCCGCCGGAAACTCCGCGAGAGCCTGACGCATCATATCTATGAGCTCCTGTATTGGTTTAACTTCCATTCTATGGGCATCGCACTTGGTGCAGTATTCGTCGATTTTCCGGCGTTTTTCAGCCGTATCGTGGTCGAAAAGATAATCCGTTGTTACGTTGAAAAAGTTCGCGAGCGGCGAAATATTTTCAATGTCGGGATAACCGTTTTCGCTTTCCCATTTCGATATAGCTTGACTTGTAACGCCCAGCACTTCCGCAAGCCTTTCCTGCGTTATATCGTCGCGTTTGCGCAACGCTTTTATTTTTGCACCGATTTTTATATTCATAAAAATCACCTCGAACATATTCTATCACGTTCGAGGCGAAAATACAATTACCAATTAGTTGTTTCAATAACAACCAATCGTTGGTTTTTATGAATTGTTTATAATTTTATACATTTGAAGAATCTCATTATATGTTTCGCTGAAAAATTCTCTTTCTAAGATTCCGCCGCAGGTTTTTATAACGCCTGCCGACGCAAGATTTGTTTTATCGCAGGAAATCATAACATCTAATAAACCGATTGTACGGCAAAACGCCAGCGTTTCGTGCAGCATTTGCGTACCGTAACCTTTTCTGCGTTCGGTTGGGCGAATACAATATCCGATATGCCCACCCTCTTTGCGCAGAAAATCATTTAACGCCAAGCGAATATTAATCATTCCCACAATCTTATCATCTTCTTCGCGAACGTAAAAATATGTGTAAGCGGGAACTCTGCCTTCGGGAATGTTTGCAATATTCAAATCTTTTATAACTTTCACGAGCCAATCCGAGTAGGTGCTTTCCTTCAAAAATCTGTCAAGACCGCCGGTTCCGTTTATTTGCGAATCGTAGTCGTAAAATTCCTTAATAAATTCGATTGCTTTTTGCTCGTATTCTATACACGGTAAAATGAATTTCATTATCTAAACACCACACAAACCGGCGCGGGCAAACCGTCCATTCTATCCACTTGCGTTATCCTACCCGTCGCTTCATCGCGCTCGAAAATGGTAATATCGTCGCTGCGTTCGTTGGCACAGTACAAGAATTTCCCATCCGACGTGAGATTGAAATCCCGCGGCCATTTACCGCCGCATTGAACGATATCGATTACTTTCATTTCGTTTGTACAGCACGCGATCGAATTGTGCCCGCGGTTCGAAGCGTAAATAAATTTATCGTCGGGTGAAATGCGGATAGCCGCAGCCGTTCCGCCGTCGGTATAATCGGCGGGCAATATCGAAACCGTATCAAGCGCATATAAAAAATCTTCGCTTAATTGTAACTTTGTCACCGAATTGCCCAACTCATTCACGCAATACGCGATATTTTTGCAATGTGAAAACACGATATGCCTCGGACCGCTGCCTGCCGGTAATATCCCTTGACTGCGAAAATTTAATTCGCGGTCATAAATTCTAATCGCGTCAATTCCCAAATCGACAGCGCACAAATATTCTTTATCCGGCGTGAATATAACTTGATGGACATGCGCGCCTTGCTGTCTGTCTTTAATCGGACCGCTGCCTTTATGCTGGACGAACTTTACTCCGTCGCGTCCGTATTTGATTAAACTTCCGGTTGCGTAATTCGCGGCATAAACATCGTCACCGTCAACCGTAATATGACAGCCCGCCTCGCCTTGCGTGGAAACGATTTCGCTAAGTTGCCCAAAACTTCCGTCTGCGTTTATACCGCAGTAAGTCATACCGCTCTCTTTTGAGTCCGCGAAAGGGAACCGTGCAACTATGTACATTTTATTATTGTATAACTCCATATACATCGGGCATGATATTTTTATACTGTCAATTAATTCCGCGCCTTTATAATATCGTATTTCATCCGCGCAGGCAACATAAAAATTATAACGCATTTTTTATTCTCCTTAAAATTTTTCTTGACAAAATTACTTAAATAGTGTATAATACTTTAATAATTTTTTTTGAAACAGGGGATTTTGATGAAAGAAAACAGACAAAAAATTATATATATAGTACAGAATGCAATTTTTATCGCCATAGTTTTTATAATGGCGTTCACGCCGCTGGGTTATTTTAAAATCGGTTTGCTTGCTATCACACTTATTCCGATACCGGTTGTTATCGGCGCAATATTTTTGGGGCCGGTTTCGGGAATTATATTAGGAACAACGTTTGGGATCACCATGGTATTAAAAGCGTTATTCGACGGCGATTTTTTATTCTTGGGTCTTTTGGCGGTCAATCCTTTTTTTGCTGTCGTATTATGCATCATCCCGCGCATACTTATGGGTTGGTTTGTTGGGTTAATTTATCGCGTAATTTCAAAAATCGATAAAACCAAAATTGTATCTTATATAATAGCATCATTGTCAGGTCCGGTTATGAACACAATATTCTTCCTTTCGGCACTGGGAATATTTTTCGGTTCAAGCGATTTAATCGTAGAATTGAGAAACGGCGCATCGGTTATAGCGTTTCTTGTAGCGGCGGCGGGTATCAACGCGGTTATTGAAGCCGTGGTTTGCACAATTGCGGGAACCGCTGTCAGCAAAACATTAAATATATTTATAAAATCCTAATTATCATTATTATCCTTTTTCGAATTTTCAAGGAAAAATTTCGCTGCGACAACATACGCGGCAGTTCCGGTTTTCCCTTCGTATGTACCGAACTCAATCAACGCCGCGCCTTCCAATTTATTGAGCGAAGCGTTTATCGAAGCGTCCGCGGAGAATTTATCCGCAAACGCGTAAAACAATTCCGCATCCGGGGATTCGTCAAGGTTTTCAACGGTTTTGGAATAGAGATAACAATAAACGCAATACGCGAAAAACGCCAGCCTGTCGCGGTGTTCCAATTTGATATACATCATATTGAAAAACGCTTTCTCGCCGATCCACGCTGAGAATTGCGCGCCTTTTCTGTCGGCGTAAATCGCCAGCGGAACAGGCGGACTCTTTTCGTCGTCTTCGGTGACGCGGTTTATCATACAGCTTACATCCTCATGGCAGGCTCTGTCAGGAATAGTAATACCTAAATCAAGCGCGTATTCGATCTGCTGTTCTGTGGGAGTTTTGAATTCGGTCATGGTAATTTCCAAAGAATGTTCTTTTATTCCGCTGCCCAATGCCTGCTGACGCGCGCCTTCGTTACTTGTTGAATTAATCTTTATCGTTACCTTTTTATCGTTTGAATCGAAACCGCTCACCAAATACAAGCCGTAATTCAAATAACCGTTCATGCCGCGGTTAAATATGTTGGCGTTGATATATGGCAGGCTTGAATTTGATAAATTGTTATCATCTGAAATTTGTTTGCTGTCTTTTTTTTGTGATTTGAACATTTTGAATATTTTCATTTTTGTTTCCTCCGATAAAATATATTTAATTCTACCACAAACTGAAAACAAATGCAATAGTCGTAAATTAAAAAAATTAACAAATTTATGTTGAAAAACACACTAAATATGTATACAATTATGTTATTAAGGTTAACATATAAGGGGTAATGATATGATGGATAAATTTGTATATGCGGACAATGCCGCGACAACCTCGGTATCGCCGTTGGTGCTTGAGGCAATGATGCCGTTTTTTAATGAAATGTACGGTAATCCGTCAAGCCTTTATTCAATCGGCAGGGAAGCTTCCGAAGCTATCAGTAAAGCACGTGAGAAAATCGCCGCGCTGCTTGGATGTAAAGCGCGGGAGATATACTTTACCGCTTCGGGGTCGGAAGCGGATAACTGGGCAATAAAGGGTGCAGCGCACGCAAATATAAAAAAGGGAAAACATATCATTACAACCAACTTCGAACACCATGCCGTTTCCAACACGATGAAATCCCTCGAAAAAGAGGGATATGAAGTAACATATCTTAAGGTCAGCAGCGAAGGTTTGCTCAGTTCGGCAGATGTAGAAGCGGCAATCCGTAACGATACGATATTGATTTGTGCGATGTACGCTAATAACGAAATCGGAACAATTCTGCCGATAAAAGAAATCGCGGCGGCTGCGAAGAAACACGGAGTGATTTGTTTCACCGACGCCGTACAAGCCGTTGGAAGCATACCGATTAACATCGCGGATTTAGGCGTGGACATGCTGGCGTTTTCGGGACATAAAATCCATGCGCCGAAAGGGATTGGGGCATTATATATAAAAAGCGGCACGCGGGTGCAGAATTTAATCGACGGCGGCGGTCAGGAGAGCGGGCGGCGCGGCGGTACAGAAAATACCGCTTACATCGTCGGACTTGCCAAGGCGTTGGAATTAGCTGCAGAAAGACTACCCGATATGGAGAGGATAAAAAATCTCCGCAACCGTTTGATCGAAGGCATTAAAAAAATCCCTTACGCGACGATTAACGGCAGTCTTGATAAACGTTTGCCTGGCAATGTCAACGTTACGTTCGATTATATCGAAGGGGAAAGTTTATTGCTTTGGCTTGATATGAACGGAATTTGTGCTTCAACCGGTTCGGCTTGTTCGTCGAGTTCGCTTGAACCGTCGCATGTCATATTGGCGCTCGGCGTAGATTCGGAAAAGGCGCACGGCTCGATACGTTTCACGCTCGGGCACGACAATACTGAAGCGGACGTTGATTATATATTGGAAAAACTCGGACCGATCGTTGAAAAATTACGCGCGATGAGTCCGCTGTATGAAAGGATTATGTAGGTAACGCAGTCCGTATTGTTATAACGAAAAAATCATTTTTAACGGGAGAAATAATTTATGAAATGCTATTGCTATGAGGCTGATTCTAAGTTAATTTTTTGCGTTGAAGACGTAGAGAACGCACAGCTTGAAGACGTTATCCAACACATGGCGTGGAAAAAATCCGATGACAAATTTTTAATGTCATATTCACAAAACGCATTTTCAAATCAACGCGAAAAAGAACTTATCAGTGACAACTTTAGCCGCTTTGGACAAGCGATTTTTGAATCATCGTTATCGGGTTTTGAGTGGGAAAAGCCTTTGGAAATGTTAGCGGAAAAACTCAATGAAAATGCAATCGAATGGTATATAGTCGGCAGCGTAGGTGATGCTTTACGCGGTGTAGGTGTAAAACCATTCGATATGGATATAGTCATTCACACAAGGGATTATTATAAGGCAAAAGATATATGTTATCTTAATTTTCCCGATTCGGTTATTGCGCCGTTTACGGAAAATGAAGATGTATGTCCTTTGAAATACTTTGGGCGACTGTTTTTAGCTGGGGCTATGATTGATGTAGCAGCAGATGAAATATGGAACTTAGAAAATCGTAAACAAGGATTCGGTAGATTCACAAGTCCTATTTCCCAATACGAAAAGGCTTTATGGAAAGGCTACGATATATATTTGGAATCATTACAGCTTCGGTATGAAATCGAAATTGCACGAAATAGGAAAGATAGAATCAAGGCACTTGATGAATATATAAATCGTGTGCAATAAGCGATTTCACAATTGTACACTATACTACGCCCCTTGCAGTCCGCTGTATGAAAAAATCGGAGGTTAGATAAATGGTATATACAAAACAGGTTATGGAACACTTTACCAATCCGCAGAACGTCGGCGAAATCGAAGACGCCGACGGTATCGGCGAGGTCGGCAACGCCAAGTGCGGCGATATAATGAAGATGTATCTTAAAATCGAAAACAATATAATCACGGATATAAAATTCAAAACGTTCGGCTGCGGAGCGGCGATCGCAACATCGTCTGTCGCGACCGAAATGATTAAAGGCCGAACGATCGACGAAGCGTTGAAACTTACCAACAAAGAAGTTATCGACGAACTCGGCGGATTGCCGCCGGCGAAGATACATTGTTCGGTTTTAGCGGAAGAAGCCGTGAAGAGCGCGATAGCCGATTACTACAGACGCAACGGTATCGAAAGCGATTTGCTTATTGGGTGTGACGGCTGCTGCGAAGGCTGCGACCACAACGATAAAGAGCTGCACCGACCGTTATGAAAGTATTAATAGGGATGAGCGGCGGCATAGACAGTACCTACGCCGCTCATTTATTGCGCTATGCGGGTCACGATGTTGAAGGCGCCGTACTTGTGATGAGCGGTCACACGAACATCGAAGCGGCTGAAATATCAGCGCGTCAGGTCGGAATTAAACTAAATGTTATCAACTGCGAGAAAAAATTTGACGAGTTCGTTATTAACAATCTTATCGACGAATACTCCGCGGGTAAAACTCCGAATCCGTGCGTGATGTGTAACAGGTATGTCAAAATCGCGGCGTTGTGCGATTCCGGCTTTGATAAAATAGCTACCGGACATTATGCGCATGTCAAAAAGGCCGAAAGATACTACATCGAGCGCGCCAAAGATTCGAGTAAAGACCAAAGTTACGTTCTGTGGCAATTGACGCAGGAACAGCTTTCTAAATTGATAACGCCGCTTGCCGGGTTGGGTAAGAAAATAATTAAAGCCGACGCGGCGAAACTCGGTTATCAATGTCTGCCGGAAAGTCAGGAGATTTGTTTCATACCGGATAAAGATTACGCCGGTTACATTGAGCGTATCCGCGGGAAGTATCCGAGCGGGAATTTTATCGATACCGCCGGAAACGTGTTAGGTACGCACAGTGGAATTATCAATTATACGATAGGTCAGCGTAAGGGATTGGGCGTTTCGATAGGTAAACCTATGTTCGTAACCAAAATCGACGCGATCGGCAATACCGTCACATTAGCGGAAGAGGAACATTTATTCACCACTCAAATGGAAGTCGGCGGATTGGTTTACCAGTATCTCAATCCGGAAAAAACGGATTTTCAAGCTGAGGTTAAAATTCGTTACGCCGCTAAACCGGTTTCGGCGCATGTGAAAATAAAAAATGACAGAGCGTTAGTTACGTTTCAAACACCGGTTCGGGCGGTTACGCCGGGGCAAAGCGCTGTATTCTATGATGATAATAAAATATTATGCGGAGGAATTATAAACTAAATGGAGCTAAAAGATTTAATAATCAAAATTGCGGGTATTATGTCAATATCCGGCTATGAATTCCGAGGTTTTGAGGAACTTGACAACGTCATGTATGACGGTTTAATCGGCGGCGGATACTTCGACGAATACAAAACAAACGCTACAAGGAATCACATTTACATAAAAAAATGCGGTAAACCTAACGCGAAGAAACTTTTAATTGATGCGCATTTCGACGAGATTGGAATGATAGTTTCAGACATAAAAGACGGCGGATTCCTGACTGTTTCGGGTATAGGCGGCATTGATATGCGTATCATGTGGGCGAGCGAAGTTGTGATATACGGGAAAGAAATTATTACCGGAATCGTCGTTTCCACGCCTCCGCATTTGCAGGGTATACCTGATGAGCGGAAATGGCACGATATTAAAGATATGCTCATCGATACAGGCTATACCAAAGAAGAATTGAGCGAAATCGTTGAAATCGGTACGCCGATCGGATTCAAACCGATGTACGGCGAGCTGATGAACGGGCAGATAATAGGGAAGGGTTTCGACAACAAAGCCTGCGCGGCTATAGTGTTGCAAGCAGTATCTGGACTTGAAGATTTCGATTGGGACACTTATGTCCTGCTTTCGTCAAAGGAAGAAACATCAAGACTCGGCGCAAAAACAGGAGTATATTTAATCGACCCTGACGCGGCAATCGTCGTTGACGTGAATCACGCTTATACGCCAGATACTCCCAAACATGAAACTTGCAAAATGGGAGAAGGACCGTGCATTTCAATATCAATCACTACTAACCGTTCGATGACAGATTTTATTATAAATTTCGCGAAAGATAAAGAGATTCCGCTTCAAACAGTTGTAGAAATCACAGATACGGGAACGAATAACACCGCTATAACTTACGGTCGGCAGGGAATACCTTCGGTCGTCGTAAGCCTGCCTCTTAAAAATATGCACACGGCAAGCGAAATTTTTAATATAACCGATGCGGAAGCGTTATCAAAATTGTTGAGTGAGTTTATTAAAGGGGGATTGTCACAATGGAATTAAATTTACTAAAAGAATTGACGGCGGCGTTCGCGCCTTCCGGATGCGAGAAGAATGTTTCTGATATAATAAAACGGGAAATCGAAAGCTATTGCGACGATTTATACTATACTAAACTCGGAAGTTTGATTGCGGTTCTCAGAGGTACGGGTAATCGTTCCGTCCTTGTTTCCGCGCATATGGATGAAGTCGGTTTCATGGTTACGCACGTAGACGACGACGGTTATCTTCATTTCGGATTGATCGGCGGCATAGACAGCCGTGTGTTGAGCGGGAGAAGAGTTATTATCGGCGAATCCGCCATGCATGGCGGTATAAAAGGCATTATCATGTCAAAGGCGGTGCATTTGCAGAGCGAAAGTGAACGGAAAGAAGTTACGCCTGTAAAAAATATGGTTATTGACATTGGCGCGAAGAACAAAGAAGAAGCCGAAAAGTACGCTCCTAAAGGTACGTTCGGCACGTTTGATTCGGAATTTGTTTTATTTGGCAAAGACAACAAAATGCTGAAAGCCAAAGCAATCGACGACCGTCTCGGTTGCGCCGTAATGTGCGATACGATTAAAAGATTGCGCAGCGAGGGAGTCAGGTATGATTATGATATATATTTTGTGTTTTCAGTGCATGAAGAAATTGGATTTCCGGGGGTCGGCGCGTCGGTGTTCGGAATAGATCCTGACCGCGCGATAGTGTTGGAAGCGACCGCTGTTGCCGATATTTTCGATGTTACTCCGAGTATGCAGGTCGCGAAAACCGGTGAAGGCGGAGTTATATCTTTTGCGGATTTGGGTACGATATATGATCGGGAATTTATTGATTTCGCGTTTGCTACAGGCAGGAAGTATAATATTAAGTGCCAGATGAAACAGTACGTTTCAGGCAGTAACGATGCGGCGCATATCCAAAGAGCAGGATTGGGAACGAAAATTATTGCTGTTTCCGCTCCTTGCAGGTATCTTCATTCAGCGTCAAATGTGATAAGTATTGAAGATTATTATTCAATTAACGATTTGATTTATTATTTGTTAAAAGATTTAAACGAAAGTATTGACAAAATTTAAAAAGAGGAGATTTTTTATGAAAAAACGTATTATTTTTGCAGGCATGATTTTAGCGTTGATTTTCACATTATCATTACCTGTCATCGCGGCCGACCCGATCTTCATATACGCTTCGGAAGGCAAAAACAATGGTATGGTCCTGACCGGCGACGCGGAATCCTACACCGGAAAATATGTTTCCGGCTTTGAAGACGGGACCTACATAGATTATACGTTCACCATAACGGAACCCGGAGATTATATAATCTGGGTCAGAGTGTGGGCGGCATTCGATAACTCAAACTCACTGCTATATCACATGAACGGCAAGGCTTCGGCTAATTCTGTGACTTTTGCCGACAATATCAATACCTTTGACATGTACGACGCTCTTTGGGGAGAGCAGGACGTGATTAATCCCAACCGCCCAGCGTGGGACAATTTCTATAACCCAGATATACACAACGGCGAAGACTGGTATGGCGTATGGTACTGGATGCCGATATGTTACCGCGGAGTCAGTGACGAAATCAGTTTCTATAAATATACGACGGATTTATTCACACTCGGTGCAGGCGATCACACGCTCACCATCTACACCCGTATATTGGAACCGGACGCGCGCTTTGATATGTTCGTAGTGACAAATGACCTGAAATATAACCCCAACGACGCAAACGGCGACCCAAAATCAGCTTGGATCGCGGCAAATCCTGTTATTATTGAAGAACCCGCGGCTGAAGTTCAGGAACAAGCTCCAACAATCCGGCCAATTGCCGCTCAAACGTCAGACGGTATTTTGATTTTCGTTTTAATAACTATTATTTCACTTGTAGGCGCAGTTGTTCTTAAAAAGAGAAAAAACTAAAGGTTTTTAACAAAAACATTAAAATGTAGGGCGGATCGACGCATGTATGCGTTTGAAACCGCCCTTTGTTTTTGAATTTTTGAACACTTCAATTGTCCGCTGCTAATTCTCCGATGTTTTTTAGCCCTTCACAATAATCCGTCCACCACTCAATGACTTCGGCAAGCGAAGGCTGTGTATAAAAACAGAGTACAATGGATTCAGCCGTCACTATGTATTTACTTGTTCCTGCGATGAGCGTTTCGCCGGCAGTTACTGTTAATACCTTTTCAGAATTTTCCTCGTCAAGCGCAAGCCCGAGAGCTGAAAATCCTCCGTCCGCGTTATAGTAGTCAAGAATTTTACATCCGTCTCCAGTGTCATCTGTCGGCGGAGTGGCTGTCTGTTCGTTGGACGGCGTATTGCTGACATTCCCGCCGCAAGCCGTCAGCAGGGAAACGACGAGTAAAAATACCAATCCATATGCTAAAACTTCTTTAATGTTCATTTTCATTCCTCTTCAATTTCAATTTATTACTTTTTTGTATATGTATTATACAACAAAAAAGTGGAAAAATCAATTAAAAAGATTTAATTTTTATAAAATTTGTTCGGTTATTTGGAAAAATTTTAAAAACCTCTTGACAAGTATTACGTTTGACGATATAATATTATTACGGCAGCCGATATAACGGCAAACGTAAAGGAGTTGATATTCATGCCTGAAAGTTTTGACAGGGGAGCATTGACCGAAGCGGTTTATTACATCCTGCTATCGCTGCAACAGCCGATGCACGGTTACGCGATAATGCAAAACATCGAAAAGTTGACAGCAGGGCGCGTCATATTAGGTGCGGGAACACTTTACGGCGCAATCAACGCGCTGTTAAGCAAGCAATGGATCGCCGCCGTCGCTACGTTCAACATCAAGAAGGAGTATATCATCACGGAAATGGGGCGGCGCGTTTTCCGCGAGGAAATCGAGAGGCTCAAAGAATTGCTGCGGAACGGGGAGAGAACAGTATGACGAGAACGATATTTAAATATTTCATCGACTACGAAAAAGAAGAAATCTGGCTGAATCAAATGGCTTCAATCGGGCTTGCGATGACGCATTTCGTCTTGGGATTCTACAC
>WREN01000008.1 GCA_009779295.1 Oscillospiraceae bacterium
AAACGCCGCCGCCCGCGATGTCTTTTGTGGTGAACGCGCCGCCAAGCCCCGGAATACTCCGGTGCGCGCGGAAGCTGACGTAAACATGATAAACTTCGCCGAGATCGCCCGCGTCGATTATCTTTTTGATTTCGTTGACCGCCGTGTTGAACCTGTTGACGACGCCGATGTTCAATGTTTTGCCGCTTTCATGCTGCGCTTCCTGCATTTTTAACGCTTCGGCATATGTGCGCGCCGCCGGTTTTTCGCAAAGTACGTGCTTGCCGGCTTTGAGGAAGTCGATGGAGATCGGCGTATGCATTTTGTTCGGCGTACAAACCGATACCGCTACGACTTCGGGGTCGCTCAAGATGTCATGGTAATCCTCGACTACAATACCGCTGCCGTATCTTTCAGCGGCTTTCTCCGCCTTTTCGGGCAGGATGTCGCAGAAATACTTTATTTCCACGTTGTCACACTTCATGTAACTTGGGATGTGCGCCGTATTGGCGATGGTTCCGCAACCGATAATTGCTATTTTAACTTTTGACATGTTTATATCACTCCTGTTTATAATTTTTTATTTTTGCGGAATCCCCCCGGCACTTCGTGCCACCCCCCTTTAGCAAGGGGGGCAAGGATTGTTTCTCGTCCCCCTTGTAATCGCCAACTTGTTGGCTTAGCCAACGGCTGAGCCGAGAGGGATTCCGTCACTTCAGTTTCAACTCCCTGACGTCCTTCCCATAGAACATCTTCGGCAGAAACTCGCCGAACAGCCTCGACGCTATCCTGTCCGCGTATTTCTTGCGCAGTTCGTCGCGGGTCAGATTCGTGTTGATTATAATAGATTTATTGTTGTTGACGCGCGTATTGATTATGTTGTAAAGCGTCGAAACCGTAAATTGGTTGTTCACTTCGGTTCCGAGGTCGTCGATGATGAGCAGGTCGCACTCGAAATATTTCTCCGTTCTGTCCTCGCTGTCGTCCTGATATGTGCGGTTGAAACGCTCAAACTCAAAATCGCCGAAAATATTCTGCGCCGTATCGTAAACGACGTCGAAACCGTTTTCAATCACGACTTTAGCTATTGAAGTAGAAATATGCGTCTTACCCAATCCGGTCGCGCCCATTAATAACAGATTAACGTGTGTTTCAATTTTAAAATTTTTTGCGTAATTTTTAAACTCCTGCAAATTTTCTTCCATTTCGCGGCGCCATTCGGATATATCATTATAATAATCCAAATTAAATGTTTCAAACGATTGAGTTCTAATTAAATTACCCACGCCCGAACTCTCGTAACCCGCCATAACCAGCGCCCTCTTCATACACGAACACATGTCTATCCCGATAAAACCCGTGTCGCTGCATTCCGCGCATTCATATTTTACATCCGTATAGCCGGCAGGGTAATTCGAATACTCCAACAAATCCGCACGGGCTTCCAACGCTTCGAGGTGACCTTTGCGGATTTCCGCGACACGTTCCTCAAAACCCTCTCTGCCTTTGAGACCTTCAGCGAACAATTTCAACCCTATATCTTTTATGTGGTCGTCAATGTCTTTAAGCTCCGGAAGTATATCGTACAATTCATTAGTCCGTTTTACTGCTTCTTCTTTCGCTTTTAAATTTTTGCCTTCGTAATCATACCTTATACGCTTGTAATTATCGCGATTATATCCCATATAACGCTCCTCTTATCTATTATAATTTTTTTTCTTTACTCCGTTTCAAGGCCAATTCGAAAAACTCGTCTGTATTAAAACTGCTGTTCGTATTTTTGGATTTTTCTTTATTCTGTTCATACGCTTCAAGCGCCGTCAATACTTCCTCCATAGTACGGTAACCCGCCTCGTACCAATTTTTCAAAACGGTATTCATATACGGAAGCGAAAGTTTGTGGTTTTCGGTTTTACTTATCATAGTTTCATATGCGAGCGTAATCAATTCTAAAGAAAAACCCCAATTCATGCACCAATCGGTGAAGAACCCTGTTTCCTTAGCTGTGAACGCGCGGTCGCCGAACCCGAACAGCGAACGCAATTTGCCCGTTGTCGATTCGTATTCCTCCTGCATTTTAATATAAGCTTCGAATTTCGGAAGAGTATCGATTCCCTCGTCATATAAACTGTACGCGGTTTTTTCGATATAAACTACCGATAATTTCCCGAATTTCCGGCAATACATAAAAATCATCAGGATGTGCTCGTGCTCAAGCCGCAGATAATCAGCCAGACCCACAATTTTATTGATCTCCGTGGGGTTTAGTATCTTCCCCACTATATTCTGACATTCGTCGATCAGCCATTTTAAATCTTTATTTTTTTCAAGTATATCGCCGATTTCTTTACCCGTATAGTTAGGCGTATCATTATCCGGCAATTTCTTTTGATTCTGCGGCGGCAGGACCGCAGCCGTACTGTTAAATATACCGGCTCCGATCCAGAATTTCAATGACGCGTCAATTTCCGGTTTCGTACATTTTAATTCTTTCGCCGCAGTTTCGGCGTTGAAATTTTCGCGCAAATCACTGTCGCACGCGATCAGTAACAACAGCTTTAAATCCACACTTTCGGCGTTCGATAATTTTTCTTTTATGTTCGCTTTCGGCAGCACAAAAACATCCGTGCCGTAATTTATTTCAAGTTTCATTTTTCTCTCTCGTTTCGCTTCATGTTATAACAGAGCGTCATAAGCGTATCGCCCAAATATATATCCTGAATCGTTGCGTCACCTGTGTTCCTAAGCGCCACGCCTGTGAAATTCCATATGCCGCTTATACCGCATCTGATTAATTTTTCGGCATATTCCGGAAATTTCGTCAGCACCGCGATGTCGATTTTCTTGGATTTGCAGAATTTTTCAAATTCCGTTATGTCGCGCACGATCAAATCCGGTGCGATTTCACGTCCGATAATCTCCTCGTCCGTATCGAAAATGCCGCGCAATATGACCCCGCGCCGCATAAACATAGAATCTCCGGCGAGCACGGTGCCCAATTCGCCCGCTCCGATTATAACCGCGCTGTATTCGTCGGTGATGCCGAGGATGGCGTTAATATTTTTGTAGAGATTTCTGACGTTATAACCGTAGCCCTGCCGGCCGAAATCGCCGAAATAGTTGAAGTCGCTCCGAACCTGCGAGGCGGTGATGCCCATCATTTCGGCAAGCTCTTTGGATTTGACGAGCAGGACGTCGTTGTTTAATAATTCGCGCAGGCAACGGTAATATCGCGGCAAACGGAGAACGACGGCTTGCGGTACTGGTTGCGGCATAGTTGATACCTCCCTATAGAATCCCTAAATGTTCTAATAATATCTTCAAACCTATCAAAATCAATATAACCCCGCCGGAAAATTCCGCTTTCGATTTGAATTTCGTACCGAATACATTTCCGATTTTCACACCGATAACAGAAATCGTAAACGTTACGACCCCGATGAACGTTACCGCCGGAACGATGTTTACTTTCAAAAACGCGAACGATACGCCCACCGCCAGCGCGTCAATGCTTGTGGCAAGCGCGAGCGGCAGCATCTGAGCGGGTTTTAATGAAACTTCATCTTTTTTATTATCGTCTTCTTTTCCGAAACTTTCGATAATCATCTTCACGCCGATAAAAGCGAGTAACCCAAAAGCTATCCAATGGTCAAAACTAATGATGTAATCCGCGAACAGCGATGCGACCAGATAACCGATGACCGGCATGACGGCTTGAAAGCCGCCGAAATATAAGCCGACGATTATTTGATTCGATAAGGTAGCTTTTCGCATGGATAATCCTTTGCAAACCGCTGCCGCGAATGTGTCCATTGAAAGCCCGACGGCGAGGATGAAGAGTTCGAGTAGGTTCATAAAATATTCCTAATCGTCTCCATCACATATTCGGCGAACTGTTCGCACGTCGCGCCGGTATCGCGCCCGGTAATCACGTATTTCTTCTCCGTGATCGTGCAAATGTCAAGCGCCTTTTCTAATTTATCCGCTTCCGTTTGATAACCGATGTGCGAGAGCAGCAGAACTGCCGAGCGGAACATCGAACACGGATCGGCATATTTTCCCCTGCCCGTTTCGATCATTCTGGGCGCGGAACCGTGGATCGCTTCGAACATCGCGTACTTCTTTCCGATGTTCGCCGCTCCGGCCGTTCCGACGCCGCCCTGAAACTCCGCGGCTTCGTCGGTTAGAATATCACCATACAAATTCGGTAGTATAAAGACTTTGAAATCGGTGCGGCGTTTTTCGTCGATCAGCTTCGCCGTCATGATGTCGATAAACCACTCGTCCGTCTTTATATCCGGATACTCCTTTGCCATCTCTTCACAAATGCTTAAAAACTTGCCGTCGGTGGTCTTAACGACATTGGCTTTCGTCACAACCGTAACTCTGTCTTTATTGTTGTTCTTCGCGTACTCGAACGCGAGCCGCGCGATTCTGTTCGTTCCTTCCGTAGTGGTAACACAGAAATCCATTGCTAAATCATCCGTGACGTGCATTCCCTGACTGCCGACAGCGTAACTGCCCTCGGTGTTCTCGCGGAAGAACGTCCAGTCGATGTTCTTCTCCGGCACTTTCACCGGGCGCACGTTTGCGAACAGGTCAAGATTTTTGCGCATTGCGACGTTCGCGCTCTCGATGTTCGGCCACGGGTCGCCGGCACGCGGAGTAGTCGTCGGACCTTTCAGGATGACATTACACTTACGCAGTTCGTCCATAACGTCGTCGGGGATTGCTTTATTTTGCGCCGCGCGGTTTTCTATCGTCAGCCCTTCTATAGTTTTGAACGTGATTTTTTTATCGCCCGCGAGCAGGTATTTTAGAACATTTTCCGCCGCTTCGGTGATGATCGGCCCGATGCCGTCGCCTCCGCATGTACCGATGACGATGTTGTCAAGATTCTTAAAATCGACCGCTTCGCCGGCGCTGTTGATTTTCTCAACGCGCTCAAGCTGTCCCCTTAATAGCTTCTCAAACTTTTCCAGTGATACCTTAATTTGTGTGTCGTAATTGTTAATCATGTGTTATCTCCTTATGTAAATTTTTAATTCTCCACATATTCCACAAAGTTTTCCCCAACTTAAATGGCAAAAAAGCGTATATTTTGTGCGGATTCGTGAGTTACCCACACTCTTTTCCACAGAAGTGTGGAAAACTCATTATGTATTTATCCCCAAACGCAACCTTATTTAATTTATTAAATGAGGGGTTTCGTTTTCATAAATCACAGCGTATTTTTGCTTGCTTTTCGAATAAAGCAGTTTTATGACCGCCGTATTTTCAAGCATACTTATTTCCGTATACCTTTCAATCGGAAGCCCTTTAACATACAGCATAAAATTGCACAACGCGCATCCGTGCGAAATGACAGCAACGGTTTTACCGTCGTTTTCTTCCACGATTTTATTTATTACAGCGGCGATCCGGTCATACACGGCAGGCAAATCTTCGCCGTCCTCGTATGGAATTACGCCGTGCTCTTCCCACAATTTCCATTCCCACGAGCCTAAATTGATTTCCCGCAGGTTTTCTTCGATGATAACCTGCTTGTTTATATACCAATTCAACGCGGTTGCCGTTTTTACGGCACGACGCAACGGGCTTGTGTAGATTACATCTATATTAAATTTTGGGGCATATTCGGCGAGTTTTACGGTTTGCTCAAACCCCTCGTCGCTCAGGTCACATTCGGTCACGCCGCACAGGATTCCGTCTCTGTTGCTGACGGATTCCGCGTGCCGGATCAAGTATAGCGTTGTCATTGATACATTTCTACTCCTTTGTGTGGAATCCCCCTCGGCTGCGGCCGTATCCCCCTTTAGCAAGGGGGACAAGGGAGTTTTTCTTGCCCCCCTTGCTAAAGGGGGGATGTCAGCGCCAACAACGTTGGCGTTAGACAGGGGGGATTCTCCCCATGTACAATTGAAAAACCATATTTTCGCCGTGAATACCGCCGAAGTTGTCAATGGCTTCTTTTACTCCCGCGTATAACGCGGTTTTGTTTTCTTCCGGCAATCCTCTGTTGTCCGCCATAGTATCAATGTATGCGATGTATTCATCCGATGTAAACGTGAATGTTTGCTCGTAAAGGTTATGTACTACATCCGTAAATCCGAAATCTTTTAAATCCTTGAAATGGAAATGACTTTCCATCCGCTCAGGTGTAAGAAAATCTTCGCTTGTTCGTTTGGGTAATCTTATTTTCGGTTTCGATGTGTAGAAAGTAAAATAATGTTTCTCGAAAACTTTGAAAATCTCATCGTCAAGTTCATCGTTGACGGGTGAAAGATTGTTATAACGGAACAACGCGAATACCCCGCCGCTTTTCAAAGTTCGCAAAACTTTTGGGATTCCGACACTTTGATCCACCCAATGGAACGCCGAACCCGCGTAAATCAAATCATAAGTGTCATATTCTAATTCAACCTCTTCAAACGCAGCGTTTATCACATTCAAATTTTCAAACTTCGCACGTAAAAATTCCGACATATTCGCGCCCAATTCAACGGCGGTCACGTCGTAACCCGCGTCAAGGAACGGTTTCGTAGCTTTTCCTGTTCCCGCGCCGATTTCTAATGCTTTCTTACCTTTTACGTAATTGAACACATCCGCGAACAATTCGCTCGGATATTCCGGACGCGCTTTGTCGTAATTCACGACGATTTCATCAAAGTGTACCCGTCTTTCAAACTCCCAGCCTGTCACCATTTTTCACACCACCGCGTTCAAATTTGTCTGCGCAAAATATCCTGATTTTGCGTTATAGTATGCCTGCACGCCTATCATCGCGGCGTTGTCACCGCAGAGATTTAACGGCGGCATATATACATTTTCATATCTTTCAAGCGCTTTCCGAATGTGCGAGTTAGCCGATACTCCGCCCGCAACCGCGAGTTTCTCCACACATAAGCCGTCCAATCGTTTGATAATCGAATCCGTCACCGTTTTAGTAAACGACGCGGCTACATCCTCTCTTGAGTATGTTTGCCCCTTCTGTTCTATGTTGTGGATGTAGTTGATAACCGCCGTTTTTAAGCCGCTGAACGAGAAATCATTCGTGCCGTCATTCAGAGCCGCCGAAGGGAACTTTATCGCGTACGGGTCTCCTAACGCGGCTAAACGGTCCATTTCAACGCCGCCCGGATAGGGAAGCCCCATTACCCGCGCTACTTTGTCGAACGCCTCGCCCATCGCGTCGTCTCGCGTCCTGCCGAGAACGGTGTATTCCGTGTAGCTTGTCATTTCGATGAGCGACGTATGCCCGCCCGATACCACAAATGCGGTGAACGGCGGTTCCAAACCGGCGTGGCTGATGTAGTTAGACGCGACATGCCCAAGTATATGATCGACGGCGACGAGCGGTTTGGAATGAGCGAAAGCCAACGCTTTTGCGAAGTTCACGCCGACAAGCAGCGCGCCGATAAGTCCGGGCGTGTATGTGACAGCTACAGCGTTAATGTCGTTCATTGTGATATCAGCTTCCCGTAATGATTCATAAGTAATCCGCGAAATTGCTTCGGTATGCGCGCGGCTGGCGATTTCCGGTACGACACCGCCGTAAACACGGTGTATATCCGTCTGCGAAGCGATGATATTCGACCTCACAGTCCGGCAATCCGTCACCGCGGCGGAAGTTTCGTCGCACGAACTCTCTATACTGAGTATTAACATTTGACCTCCATGTCCATGAGCAAAGCGTCCTCAATTGGATTTTTGTAATAACGTTTCCTACGCCCGACTTCACGGAACCCGAACTTTTCGTATAATTTTATCGCCGCCGCGTTTGATTCGCGCACTTCAAGCATTAGTAATTTGATTCCGTTCACGCGCGAATATTCCAAAACTTTTTCAATCAGCGCATTGGCTATACCCATTCGTCTGTAATCGGGGTGAACGGCGATGTTTATTATTTGCCCCTCGTCGAGGACGTGGGTGAGGATGATGTAAGCGAAAATATGCGCAGAATCCCCCCTGTCCGCAACATACACCACAAATCCATTCAAATTCTCAAACGCGCTTCTCGACCACGGGTCGCTGAAACATGCCCGTTCTATTTCGTACATCTGTTCCGCATATGAGGGATTATACCTATTACAGCTGATAATTTCAATCATACAATTTAAACATTTCCCTGACGCCTTTTATAATCTGTAAAAGACACGTTTCGTAACTTTCGATACTTCCGCCCCAAGGATCATCTATATCTTCAGGCATAGCGAATATTTTCTCCGCGGCAAACGGAAACATCTGCGTCAGCAGAAATTCATGATTTATAGTGATTCCTATAACGCGGTCACATTCCATTACGATTTGTTTGTCGATTTTCCTTGCGGAATGGTCAGGAACTTCAAAACCATAATCCGCAAGCGCTATCGCCGCGTTCTCCGTAATCGGCGCGCCGTCTTCAGCGAACAATCCCGCCGATATTGCCGCCATTCCGTAACGTTTGCCCAATTTATTAAGTACCGCCGCCGCCATCGGACTGCGGCATGTGTTGCCGGTACACACAAAACAGACTTTTACCGGCACATTTTCATCGAGATTTGGTATTAAAGAAATATTGTATTCCATGGTGATATCTATATCAAGATTCACCGGTATCCCCCTCATTCCATAAATATTTTTCAAGCGCTTTTCCGGCTTCGACGCAGCGTTTAGTATCGCGGTCAAACAAAAAATTGCGTCCGTCTCTGCCTTCAACATACAGTATATTATAATAGATCCCCGGATATTTATCCGAAGCGAATTTCAAATGATACGAATTACGCCCGTCAATCGGCAATTCAGTCTGTTCGCCGTTCAGATATAATTCCGCGACGGCGTTTATATCGGCCTTGTCCTCAACCGTATTTATGCTTATCGTTATCACGTCAACCGCGCATATAAGTATTTTTACCGCTTCAAATTCGCCGAATTCCGGCAGTTTCAAGTCCTCCGAGTAATAAATCGAGCCTATGCCTTCATATTTTTCGGTGAGCCATTCTTTTGGGTTCAGAAAGCCGATTCTGTAAAGAACCGTCTTGTTATACTCCGCGTATTCTTCGCCGACAGATACCGGTTCATACGAAACGCCCGCCGACAGATATGTAACTCCGCCCGCCTTGTCAATATATTTGCCGTCGCTGTAAGTTATCTTAACCAATGAAGAGCAAGACGTTAATAAAACCAATAACAATATTATTATTTTCTTCAAGTTTAATACCCCGTTTGTCCCGTTAGGCTGTCGTCGTTGAAAATCCAATCGCGCGTGTTGATGACGGTGTAATCTTCTTTCGTGTTGCGGATTATAATCGTCGCGATACCGGCGTTGATGATTAGCCGTTTGCACATAGGGCAACTGCATGTATCCGGCACAAGTTCGCCCGTAGAAGGGTCAACGCAAGCCATATACAACGTCGAATCCAACATCTGCTCGCGTGAAGCCGCGATGATAGCGTTAGCTTCGGCGTGAACCGAACGGCACATCTCATACCTCTCACCGCGGGGTATACCCAACTTTTCGCGCATACAAAAATTAAAATCAATACAATTTTTACGTCCGCGCGGCGCGCCGTTATAACCAGTCGAAACGATTATATCGTTTTTATAAATTACGGCGCCGAACTTCTTGCGGATACACGTCGAACGCTCCGAAACCGTCTGCGCAATATCCAAATAATAATTGATTTTGCTGACTCTGTTCATATTTTCATCACCGTTTTCAAAAAATTCTTAAATTCATTACGCAATTCAGGATGCAATAATCCCTGTTCGACGTTTGCCATCAGGAATCCGAGCTTTGAGCCCATATCGTACCGTTTGCCCTCGAAATCAATCGCCGTCATTCCCTGCGTTTCGGCTAAAACCTTCATCGCGTCCGTAAGTTGCAATTCGCCGCCCGCTCCGGGCTTCAAATCCGCTATAAAACCGTAGATTTCAGGCGTCAGCAACGCCCTGCCTAATATCGAAAAGTGCGGTTCCATGATCTGTTCCGGCTTCGGCTTTTCTATCATTGTGTGAAGTTTATACCAATTATCTTTAAGCGGTTCCGTTTTTAATGTACAATACTTGACGACCAGTTCCACAGGAACTGTTTGCACCCCGACCGAAGCCAATCCGTATTCATCATACGCGTTCATCAATTGCTTGCAGACCGGCGTTTTTGAAATTATCACGTCGTCGCCGTATAAGACTACAAACGGTTCTTCGCCCGTAAATCCTTTCGCGCACCCTACCGCGTGACCCAATCCCTTCGCTTCATGCTGACGCAGAAAATATATATTTGCCTTCTTGCACACAGAACGCATAACTTCGAGTTCGGATTCTTTGCCTGCCGCGCGAAGTTTTTGTTCGTATTCAAGCGTATAATCGTAGTAATCCTCGATCGATTCCTTGCCGCGCGCGGTGATGATGAGTATGTCGGTTATCCCGCTGTCGCACGCCTCGTCGACCAGATATGAAATCGCCGGTCTGTCTACGATCGGCAGCATTTCTTTCGGCACCGCCCGCGAAATCGGCAGCATCCGCGTTCCGAGCCCCGCGGCCGGAATTACGGCTTTTGTGATTTTTTTGGTTTCAATCTTAGTCATTCACGTCACCTGTTTTTATAAATAATTTTTTTAATATCAATAAGAGAGGTATGCCCAATCCGTAACATACAACAAGCTGTCCCGCTCCGACTGTGAGCGCGTTGTAAGCGTATGCCGCCATGAACGCTTCGCCCGCCGACATAGAGACTGTGATGACCGCGCCTATAACGACTGCGTTGACGATAACCGGAGGCAGCGGAGCGAGCCATTTACTTTTCGCACGGTAAGTTAAATAAGCCGCGAGCAAAGTCGCCAAACTGCCGCATATTAAATCGAGAAATCCGTATGGTGAAAGTATATTCGATATTATACAGCCGATAAACAATCCGAATATCGCTTCAGGCATGATGAACGGCAATATCGTCAGCGCTTCCGAGAGTCTGAATTGCACCGGTCCGTATGCGAACGGAGCGACCAGCATTGTGAACGCGACATACAACGCCGCGATAACCGCCGTTTTTGTGATTGTGTTTACGTTAAATTTTGTTTTCATTTTCATGTTTATATTATACTCCCTTTTTTTAAACAAATCAAGATTAAATTTTTAAAAGAAAAAACACCCGCCGTTGCGACGGCACCCTCTTTACACCGCCAACAAGTTGGCGTTAAAGATGGCAGGGGATTTTTCTTTGGCCTTTTTCGTAAAGAGGCTCCGCCCGCAGGCGGTGGTGTTTTTACCCATTCAAATCCACCCTATGCGTAAAAACATTGTACGCGTAATCAGTTATATCGACGTATACATACCTGAAACCGAAATCAATATACTCCTGTACATTATACTCAAGCGTGACTTCGCCGCAGACGTCGTGGTCGTTATGCGTATATAATCCGTAAAAATAATTATATACGTCGTAGAATTCCACCGCCTGTATGCAATGGTTGTCGCAAATATTGATACTCAGCACCTTGCCGTCCGGAGTATCCATGATTTTGTACGAGGTTACATTCGGCTTCTCTGTGTCCAAGAAAATCGGTACAACGAGTTTCTGCTCTTTCCCGCCCGCCGCCGGTTTGACAATTACAGTAAAATAATATTTTCCGTCCGGATATATGTAATACGGATTATTAATATCCGTTCCGTCCCAAAGCTGTACGTCGAATATGTACAGCATATCCGCGCTTACGTATGTTTTTACAACCCGCAGGTCGCGTATTTCGTCTATAACATATCCTTTTGAATCCGTGATGCCAGCGTATACTATTTCGCAATCGCGCAAAAACGCCAAAGAAAGATATATCTCATCCGCATCGCCGTCGTTGTTCGGCGAAAACGCGATGTGTTTGAGACGCGGAATACTTTCCAAATCGAAATAATTCGCGCCCGCCTGATAGACTCCCATATAAGAGGGAAAGTATCTCAAAGGAACGTAAAAAGACGACATGCCGTAATACCCGATAACGCCTTCGTAACTGAGTTCCTCCAATACCGGTATAGCCGACCAATCGCCCAAAAATCCCATGTACGGTATGGAGCTGACAGTTCCGTTATCAGTCCGCGCCTCGATATATCCCTCGACGAAGAAGCCGTTTGTGAATATTTTTTCAAGCCGTCTTATTTCTCTGGCGTTTAAATAAACGGTAATTGTAAATCCGCGCGTTTCGCCCGCTTTGATTGATTCCGAATACGGTTTGCCGGAATACTTATTAATATTGCTATTTCCGATAAAAGTCGAAGTTCCGTCCAGCAGCGCCGGCGAACCCGTTATAAAATACGGTAAATCATCATATGTGGTATACATATCCGTCGTAACACTCGCCGTGAGGTCAAAATTTATATCCCTGTCGGTGATGTTGGTTATACTGAAATTTATTTTAAAACTGTTTTTCAGTTTATCTCCCAGTTCAATTTTCGCTTTCCCGCCGCCGGAAGTTATCAAAAGTTCCGTTTTCATCGCCGCGTATATATCGGCGCATCCCGCGCCCTGTACCCGCGGGCTGTATTCGACGCCCGTCACAGGCGAAACGGACGGTTCCGCCGCGTTCATCATCAATGTTTTAAGAAACGCCGGTTCAGTCGATAAACCGTTTGCCGCCGCGTACTGTTTCATGACCGTAAACATACCGCTCACAAAACCCGCCGACATCGACGTGCCGCTGAGCCGCCGCAGGCGGTTGTATGTCGAAACGGATAAAACGTCAGCGCCGACCGCCGTGAGTTCCGGTTTTATAGCAAGCGAAGGGGTCGGACCGCTTGACGACGTTAATAACGGCAGTTTTCCGTTCGGATTCACGACATACGCCAATTCGCTTTCAGTAACTATAATAGTCTTATCCTCGTGACTCAGCATGATTTCTCCGTTTTCCTTTGATACGGAAACCGCCGGTATGTTCGCGCCCTCCATCACCATGCGGAACGGAACGGCGTTCTCAACGTTATCGTATACTACAGCGCCGACAGCGCCCGCGGCTTCAGCGTTCAATAACTTTTCGACAAACGTGATCGTGCCGCGCTGTATGAGCGCGATTTTGCCCGTCAGGTCGAGACCCTCGTAATCCTCTTCATACCCCAATCCCGGCACAGGCACATACTCAAGCGTTTGACCGTCAAAATACGCGGTGAAACTTTTGCCGATTTGCGGCAATTCAAAAAATGTATTGTCGGTAACCGGTATCTTTATTCCGTCTTCCCCGCCGAGTGTGATCACAAATTCAAGCGAATAATCTTTTGAAAGGCTTCCAACGGCCACAGTCGTACCGATTGACGCGGGCGTCGCGACCGTTCCGTTGTCGATAACATCGGTGGTCGGCGAATAAATATCATACATATCGTAGTAATAACTGTACATAAAGCTGTTGCCCGAATTGCCCGCGGAACACACAACTATAACGCCCGATTTTTCAGCTTCCGCGATAATTTCGCCCAGAATGTCGTCGAACGGATAGCCGTCGTCAAACCCCGCGATGATACCGGCACTGAAATTTATAACGTCCGCTCCGAGTTTAACAGCGTCTTCAAACGCCGCGGCAACGTCCGCAGTCGTGCAATTGCCCCAATAGTCGTAAACCTGCATCATGAGAAGCTGCGCTTCGGGCGCGATACCCTCGAAACCGTCTCCGACGTTAAGACCGTTCGCGCCGACCAGCCCGCAGATATGCGAGCCGTGTATGTCGTAACTGAGCACGTCCGTCGTGCCGTTGCAGTAGTTGTACACGAACGGAACTTTCGCGCTTACATACTCAAAACCGTCGGCGTTCAGTTTGCCTTCGAACGATTTCATACCGGCGGCGGTGAGCCGCGCGGTGCTCTCGTCGGTCAGCGCCCAGTAAGCGCTGTTTTTGTCGAAGCTGTTGTCAATGACGGCAACGACCATCCCCTCTCCGCGATAAGGGGTGTCGTTTTTATACGGCAGTTCTTCGATTCCGTATTTTTCGATGTCGTCACCGGAATCTTCCTCCGCCATGGCGTATGTCATATTCCGGCCTATACTCTTTACGCCCGCGACAAGTTTAATCTTCGCGGCGTCGGACGCGTACACCGAAGCGGACATACCGTTCATCAGCGTGTCGTATGTATAACCCCATTCGACATTCGCCGCGATTTTGTTTATTGCCGCGCGGACAGTTTCGACGCCGGCGTTTTCTTCGAGAATTATGATAACGCCGACTTTAGGTTCCATCCTTGCGGCGAATACAGCCGTGCCGAAAATCGTTGAGATTATTAAGGTCAGGGCAATTATTTTAATTAGTTTCATGTTTATTTTCTTCCTCCTGTTTATGTTTATCTTTAATCATCCAATAAAATCCTCAGCGTGTAAATATTCATCGCGTAATCCACAACTTCAATATATACAAATCCCGAAACTCCCGTTACGTCAAATGTCACCGTTACTTCCCCCGCCGCCGACATGCTGCCGAACAATATCATTTCATCAACCGTTTTATTGTCGTATATCCTTACCGCCTGTATCGCCAGATTGTCGCTCGCCGAAACGGTAAGCGCAGTTTTACTGGCGGATATTTCTTTGATCGTCGGTTTCTGCGTATCAATATAGAACGGAACGGTGTATTCGTGTATAAACGAACCGTTGTAAGCCGAATACGCGTATATTGTCAAATAATATTTGCCGTCGGGATAGATGTATCTGTAATTATCGGCGTCCCTGCCGTCCCATATGTCGTCAATGATCGTCAGCAAATAATCTCCGACCGGGTAAGCCTTTTGCCGGTATGAATCGATTATTCCGCCCGTTATAATATTTCTGCGGCTGTCGGATATAACAAAACCATGCAAAATATAGTTCCGCAGAGCCTGCGACCAAAACGAAAGGGTATCGCCGTATCCGTCGCCGTCGGGCGAGAACGCGTAAAGCAACGGGTTTATAACGTCGTCTTCCATGAAAATGTTAACGCCAAGCTCAATGTCGAAAAGTATCTTATCCAATAAAATTGTCGTTCCAAGTTTTTGCGAGTAAAAATCATCGTCGAATACCGGCAGTTTATCCCAATCGCCGTAGAATCCCAAATACGGGATACTTAACGGGACCCCGCCGTCCCGCGGCGTTAAATAGACGAACCCCTCAATGTAAAACCCCTGCGTGAATATCCGTGAAAGCGCGCGGATCTCCGCTGGATCGAGCGTGATCTCTAATTGTACGTTAACGACCGCCATCGCCGGAACCGTTATTTCCTCCGCATTAAAATTAAACGTAAACGAAACTTTTTTAAACGCCGCCGAATGGTCGGACATAAAATAACGCTTCGATTCTTTATCATAGTACGAACCGTCCGTCAATACGGAAATATTTACGTCAAATATTTCATCAAACTGCGAAAAATTCCTCGCGCTGAACTCAAGCGTGATCTTATTGCTTAAATTATCACCCAGTTCGATTTTCGGCAACCTGGTTTCCCTGTTATACAGTACAACGTTCGTCTTAACGGCGTTTCCGATATTCAATAATCCCGCGCCCTGCCTGCGGGGAGAGAATTCCGTTCCCGTTTCGGGGTCAATTACCGGCACAGCGGCGGACATCAGTAACTGCCTTGCCGTGTAATTTGTGGTGTCGTGCATATCGGACGCGAGCATGTATTGCTTGACCGCCGCCAGCGCTCCCGTAACCATCGGCGCCGACATTGACGTTCCGCTCATTGATTCGTAACCGCGAACGGGTGAAGTGGAGTAAACGCCGCCGCCGACAGCGGTGATTTCGGGTTTTATGTTAAGCGACGGCGTCGGACCCCATGAACTGAAATACGATATACTTCCGGCTGCCGGATTCGCGATTATTCCGAAATGTTCGTACTCATAGATTTTTAATTTATATTCCTTCGCGTCGAGTAATTTCTCAGCGTCTTCGAGTGTAATACTCGCTACCGGAAGTATGGAGGATTTCACGGCGTACAAATTCGAGCCAACGCAGTAAAGTACGCCGACCGCTCCTTTCGTTTTCAAACCCTTCAGAGCTTCATCGCTTATATCGTCCGTTATAACGATTTTGTTTTTGTAATTTCCTTCTTCAACATATACATACTCGAATTCCGAACCCCTCTTTAAAAGCTGCGACGCAAAAATATGATACGCCTCGCCGTAAATAATTTTATCGCCTTCCGAAGTTTCGATATAACCTTTAACTCGTATCATATCGCTGTTGTACGAAGCGACGGACATAACCGGATCAAGCGTTGACGGCGAAGCCACCAGACCGCTGTCGGGATTTGACGCGAGCGGATCAGAGATACCGTAATTTTTATAATATGCGCTCAAATATCCGATACGCGATTCATTGCCGGCGCTTGCCGCAACGTCTATACCCTGAGTCTGCGCCATCGAAAGGATCGCAAAATAATCCGCGTCGGCGGCGGGATTTGAAAAGCCGGCTTCGCTGCCCCAGCTCAGATTGATCACGTCAACTTTCAGCATGATGGCGTCGTTAATAGCGGCAATCGACGCCGCGAAATCAATATAACCGTCTTTGTCGCCGATGTTCATAAACACAAGCTGCGCTTCCGGCACAATCCCGTCAAAGCCGTCGTCCGGACTGCCGAGTTTGTTCGCGCCGATGATTCCGGCGACATGAGTACCGTGTATCATATCACCCTCCGCGGCGCGTTTGATATTTGTGGTTCTGCTTATATAATCATACGCGAACGGTATCTTTTCATTCAAATACGGGCTTCTGTTCGACGGAACGCTCAGATTCGCGTTGTCGACGGCTTCTTTTGTCAGCCGCGGCACCGTATCGGGGCTTAACACAAACAATTCATGCCCCGTATAAAATTCGGCGTCAATAACCGCGACAACCATTCCTTCGCCGCGGTATTCAGTATTGTTTGGACTCATCATTCCCGCAAGACCGGCTTCCGAAGCGAACTCACCTTTTATAACGGGCGAAACGTAAGCATTACGGACGCCTTCCAGCTTTTTTATTTTTTCAAGGACGGCGCTGTTGATATCGGCGGCGAATCCTCCGCCCGGTATCTGCGTGTATATATAGACGATTTCCGCCGACGGGTCAAGAATTTTTAATTCCGCCATTACCTCATCAATATAACTAACGTCTCCCGTCATGACTACCGCGCGCAAAACAGTTCCGGAAGCCGCCGCTTCAAATGTAAATATACTTAATATTATTGTTAGTATCATCATCATGCCGATATATTTTTTCATTTTCATACCTGTACCCTTTAAAGATTTTTATTTATTATACCATAACGTCCAAAGATTTGCAACTTTATGTTGATTATTTTTCACATTTATTGTATAATTAAAGAGATGTTTAAAAAGGAGTATGAGAATATAATGATAGTCAGAGCGATCAGAGAAGACGAAAACCGCAAACTGCGTTCGGTTTCGAGTATAGCGTTTAGTTATTCGTGCGATTTGGAACAAGCCCAGAACGATAAAGTCACGGGCGAAGTACTCGGCGCGTTTCTGGACGACGGCGAAACGCTTACAGCTTCGATCCATCCCAGCCACTATGAAAGTATCTACAACGGCACGTATCTGCCGCACGTCGGAATCGGCGGAGTGGCATCATTGCCCGAATACCGCCGGAACGGGTGTGTCCGCGCTATTTTCGACGAACTTTTCCGCCTTGCGCCCGAACGCGGCTGGGCGACAAGCTATTTATATCCTTTTTCATATGAATATTACCGCAAATTCGGCTACGAACGCATCATGATGCTCATGTCGTTGAAAATTCCGGCTCATGTGCTGAACTGTGTCGAGCGCAATACCGACGCGGTACTATATCAGGGCGACGAAAACCAAATGCACGATATTCTTAACATTTATCACACATTTGCCGAAAAGTTCAATTTGATGTTCCGGCGTAAACCGAATTTCAGGGAGCTTTCGAGAACGCCGCATAAAAGCCAGCTTTACACTTACTTCACGCCCAAAGCATACGCGACGGTAAAAATCAACGGCAGTCAGCTTGAAATCGACGAACTCGCGTATATAGACGCGGACGGATTGCGCGGGATTTTGGGATTTTTGCGGATGTTTGAGGGGCAGGTCTATGAATTTATATTCCGCAGGCTGCCGATGGATTCGGAATTGAATTATATTTTTACCGACTATAACGGCTGCGAATATACGCCGCATAATACCGGTATGGGGCGCGTGATATTGGTTGAAAAGCTGCTGAACGTCAATAAATATCCGAATGAACACGGGCATTTCAGTTTGAAAGTTGAGGATTGCGTCGATTACAACCGTTATATTTTCGACGTAGAATACGAAAACGGCGTTGCGGAAGTTAAAAAACGGACCGACGGTAACTACGACGTTAAATGCGCGGCGCCGTCGCTTTCGCGGATCATGTACGGCGCGGACGAGTTCACGACCGATAAGCTCCAATATATGCCGGGCGTGGAAATAGCGAAAACATCCGGTACGGAATCGTTTTTACGGGCGTTCCCGAAGAAGAGATTGTGTTTGTTTGATAGGTTTTGAAATGGAAACCATCAACCTCATCATCCACGGGTTCGCAGGAAGTACGGACGAAATCGTTTATTTAGAGCAATCCCTGCGCGAACGCGGTTTAGAAACCCGTACCGTCGCGCTTGCGGGACACGGAAAAGGA
>WREN01000009.1 GCA_009779295.1 Oscillospiraceae bacterium
ACGATAGAAGAACATTATTGTTTTACATACGTTACGGTTTTACTCCAATAGCAATTCATCCTTGTGTGAATGGAAAAAATGATGTCGCGCAAGTATATTTAATGAAATATTTGTAAGGAGCAAACATGGACTACATCATACATTCAATCAAACCGGTTTACAATCACAACTCCAAAGTGTTAATCCTCGGTACGCTTCCGTCGCCGAAATCGCGGGAAGCCGGGTTCTTCTACTCCCATCCGCAAAACAGATTCTGGAAAATAATGGAGATAATATTCGGCAAACCGATCGACGAAACAATAAACGCCCGCATAGCGTTTCTGTTGGAGCACAACATTGCCATGTGGGACGTTATCAGCGAGTGCTGTATTGAGGGCGCGTCGGACGCGACGATCAAAAAAGTGGTCGTGAACGATTTTTCGCACATTTTTTTGACTGCGCATATCAAAGCCGTGTTCCTGACAGGTAAAACTGCGTACAATTTGTATGAAAAATACTGCGCTAAGTATCACGCCACGCCGTATTATCTGCTGCCGTCGCCGAGTTCGGCGAACTGCGCGGCGGATGTTAATAAGCTGGTGGCGGAGTATAAGAGAATTTTGGAGTTTATTTAGGTCTTTTCCCGTAAAAAATCTCATCCCAGCTTGACAAATCCCGCGTCTCCTGCAACAACGCCTTATACACCGACGGTTCACGGCATTTCTCAAGATACTTCCGGATATTCTCACTGTAATTACGGTCACCCGTGGTATGTGTGACTATTTCTTTGCCCATCTCAATTTCCACGACCTGCCAAGTATTAAAGGCATCCAGCCGCGTGATAACATCTCCGTTCGGATTGACTATACCCGTGTAAGCAATGTCAAGCATTGACCCGATCTGGCATGAAGCGACATACATCGTGTTATCAACTGCCCTCGCGCGCATTTTCAACTCCCATTGCGGGAACAACGTATCGCCGTAGAGCGGATACAATACAAGTTCCGCACCCCTGAGCCCCAAAATCCGCGCCGATTCGGGGTAATAATTATCGAAGCAAATCATAATCCCGACTTTGCCGATGTCAAGATTAAACGCAGGGAAGTCATCGCCCGACGAAATCCCCATCATTACTTCGCCGTAAGGCAAATGAACTTTCTTAAACTCGCCGACTTCAATACCATTGCGGTCTAAAATATAAGAAGTATTGTAAATTTTATCATCTTCTATTTTATAATCCCACGGTACAATATACGCGTTATACTCCTTCGCGAGCTGCGAACAAATATATTTCCATTCGTTATATTTTTCACAAAATTCATCTTTGCAGTTAATAATACCATAATCCTGCGTATGCTGGTAACATTCCGGAAAGAAAACTAAATCAGCTCCGTGATCCAAACAATGTTTAGCGAGTTCAATCAACTTATCCCATTTCTCCCGCATTGTTCCGCCCGAACGCAAATCGACTTGTATCAACCCAATTTTAGCTTTCCCCATTAATATCACCCAACATATTTGTTAATAATATCCTGCACCTTTTCATTATCTATCGAAATACAATAAACAACATATTTACCGTATTGTTTCAATATCGGGTCGTCGAGCTTATACATTTCCGCCGGATTATAGTCTTTGAACGTTATTTTCTTCTTTTGCAGATAACTTTTTAAATTGTCGTATGCCGCCTTCGCGTTATCGGACGTATCACATTCGATGATAATAATCTCCTCGGCGGTAGCGCCGCTTCCGGCGTAAACGACAATAGCTTCGCTTTTGCCGAAATTGTACAGTGTATGTATTACCGTTTCTTCGATTGAAACGAGTTCATCGTCAAACTCCGCGTTTTCTAATAAATCGTTCCCCAACAAATTTATATTAAAATTTAAATTTGCATATTTATCACTGCTGCAACTCGTCAGGAGGATAATCGCGCACAACAAAATTATCGCGGTCCAGCGCGAACCGTTCGGTCGCGTTAGGTTCCTTTTCAATTTCATCAAAATTCTCTTCTTCCTCTATTTGAATTTCTGTTTCCACCACAGGCGGAACATAGATAATAGGTTCTTCCCACGGATATAAATAAACTTTCTCAAAATCGACGACATGGTTTTGAAAATATTCCAATTGCATCCGCGCAGCTTTACTGCTCATATGTACTCCGTCTCCCGCTACTAAAGTACGGTCGTTAATAAAATCGCCGTTATCATCTACAAAAATTTCGGTTAAATCAAGATAAAAAACTTCTTTGCGCATCGCAAGGTCAAGCAATAACTCATTATACCGGTATATTTTATCGTTGGTAATAGAGTCTTCGTCTTCTGATCGTGCTTTTGTTACTGGAAGAACATCCTGTATGTATATTATAACGTCGGGTATTGTTTCTTTTATATAATCAATTATGGATTCATAAGTGCGAATAAATCCCCATTCGTTGCCAAGTTCATTCAACCCCAAAGCTATGTATACCTTTTTAAAATGATCCTTCATTAATTTTAAGGCTTCAATAATTGTGTAAGTTTTTTCCGGATCGTTAGCATCTAAAAGAAAAGAATTACTATAAACACTCCTTGTAGCCAATGAGACTGCCGAATAATTGTTTACAAGTCCGTTAAATGAACAAAATCCATACATTCTTGAGTCGCCGATGAACACCGCGTCGTCAAAATATGATTTATCGACGGGTTCGGAAAGCGGAACAGGTTGTGTGTAATCATACGGTTCGCGCCCTACATATTGTATCGAATTCGGCGGCTGCGACGGCTTTGGAACTGTTACGATCGGATCCTGCGGCTGCGACGGCTTTGGAACTGTTACGATCGGATCCTGCGGCTGCGTGGTTTCAATAGGTAAAGTTGCAATTGGTTCAGGCTCGGTCGTCGTTTCCGGTTCGGTTTCGGGCGGAGGTTCAAGCGCCGGGTCAATCGTTTCTCCGTTTGAATTAGTTTCTAACGTTTCGTTCGGGAAATATTTTATCATATATGCAGTTTGGTCAGCAGGTATATACACGGCGGCAATAGTTACATCTGCGTTAGAGCCGATAAATATAGTTATAGAAAATAAAAGCACAAAAAAAATTGTCCCAACAATTATTTTCCTCAATTTACACCCGCACCAATCCTTAAAAACTCTTTTAATTTGTATTATAACATAATATTATAGAATATGCAATCATATTTTTGTAAATATTTCATTGATTTTTATAAATATTTCATTAATTTTTATAAATATTATTGTTATAAAAAACTTTATCGCTTGTCAATGTACAATATGCTGATTTTTCAGGAAATTTTTTATCTATTTTGTTTTATATTTATCTATTGACAAAACAATTTATATGTTATATAATAGATTTGTATACTATATATCACGTAACCAAATTAAAATAACCACAATATCTTGTGGTTATAATTTTATTTTAAGAAGGGGTGCAAACAGACTGTATGATATTGAAAATTATCAAAAGGGATGGGCGTGAAGCTCCGTTCAATATTGAAAAAATAGCGAACGCGATCTTTAAGGCGGCCCAGGCGCTTGGCGGTAAAGACTATGAAAAGTCTATGGAACTTGCCTGCGAAGTTGCCGAACGGCTTGAAGTCGAATGTAAAGAAAGGGGGGGAATTATACCAAATGTAGAGCAAATACAAGATATGGTGGAACGCGTTTTGATTGAAAACGGTCACGCCATGACAGCGAAAGAATTCATTCTCTACCGCGCGGAACGGACAAGAATCCGCGAAATGAATACGAAACTGATGAAATTGTATGAAGACTTGACATTCCAGGATTCAGAAGAATGTGAAGTAAAACGCGAGAACGCGAATATTGACGGCGATACGGCAATGGGGACCATGTTAAAGTACGGCTCTGAAGGAGCCAAACAGTTCTATGATCTCTATATGCTTGATCCGAAGATTTCCAAGTCGTTCAGAGAAGGCGACATACACATTCACGATTTCGAATTTTACGCGCTTACGACAACTTGCTGTCAGATAGACATCGAAAAACTTTTCCAAGACGGATTTTCAACGGGGCACGGACATTTAAGGGAACCACAGGATATACAAAGTTACAGCGCATTAGCATGTATAGCGATACAGGCAAATCAAAACGACCAGCACGGCGGTCAGAGCATACCCAATTTTGATTACGGAATGGCACTCGGCGTAAAGAAAACATTTGTTAAAAATTTCAAACGTAACCTCGAAAAAGCATTATGCTGCGTATGTGAAGAGGAAGACACCGCAAAACTCGCGGAAAAATATTTAGAAAAGACAGGACTTGAGCCTGAACTCGGCAACGGTATTAAATTCAAAGAAGCGTTAAACTCATTATTAACTGCCAGCTACGGTGCTGAACTTGCTGCGAAAATAATTAAATTTACATATAAATATTCTCAGATTGAAATTGAACGTTCGACGTATCAAGCTATGGAGGCGCTGGTGCATAACCTTAATACGATGCACTCGCGGGCGGGCGCGCAAATCCCGTTCAGTTCCATAAACTATGGGCTTGATACGACGCCTGAAGGACGTTTGGTTATCAAAAGTATTTTGTTAGCAACGGAGGCAGGGCTCGGGAAAGGCGAAACGCCTATATTCCCGATACAGATTTTCAAAATTAAAGAGGGAATAAACTATAACAAGTCCGACCCGAACTACGATTTGTTTAAACTCGCGTGCAGGGTATCGGCGAAACGTCTGTTCCCGAACTTTTCGTTCCTTGACGCCCCGTTTAATCTGCAATATTATAAACCGGGCAATCACGACACGGAAATCGCTTACATGGGCTGCCGCACGCGTGTTATCGGAAACTATTACGATAAAACGCGGCAAACCGTCGGCGGGCGCGGGAATTTGAGTTTTACGTCAATAAACCTGCCGCGGATCGCGATTCAATCTCAGGGCGACGTGGACAGATTCTTCGAGGATTTGGACCGTAAGATCGCGTTGGTCATCGATCAATTGCTCGCACGTTTCAAAATTCAATGCCAGAAAAAGGTGCGGAATTTCCCGTTCCTTATGGGCGAAGGTATCTGGCTTGATTCTGAAAAGCTGAAGCCGGACGATATTATCGGGGAAGTATTGAAGCACGGTACGCTCGCGATAGGGTTTATAGGGCTTGCGGAAGCGCTGAAATCATTGATAGGAGTTCATCACGGTGAGAACGAGGACGCGCAGAATCTGGGGCTCGATATTATAGGGTTCATGCGGAAACGCGCTGATGAAGCCACAGTCAAATATGGTTTGAACTTTACATTGTTGGCGACGCCGGCTGAAGGTTTGTCGGGACATTTTATCAAAAAGGACAAAAAAGTATTCGGCGAACTGGAAGGCATAACAGACAAAGATTACTATACGAATTCGTTCCATGTGCCTGTGTACTACGATATGAACGCTTACGACAAGATCCGCATTGAGGCGCCGTATCACGCGCTCACCAATGCAGGTCATATCACATACGTCGAACTCGACGGCAATCCGCTTGACAACCTTGAAGCGTTCGAGCAGATCGTGCGCTACATGAAGGAATCAGGCGTAGGCTATGGTTCGCTTAATCATCCCGTGGACAGAGACCCTGTCTGCGGTTATACCGGAATAATCGGCAATGAATGTCCGAATTGCGGCCGCACTGAAGGTGACGGTAACGCTCCGTTCGAACGCATACGCAGGATTACGGGTTATCTCGTCGGTACGATGAAGAAGTGGAACAACGCCAAGAAGTCGGAAGAGCATGACAGGGTTAAACATACGATACGCAGCGAGATAGAACAGATATAAAATGAAGCCGAAATATAACATGACGCGTGAACAAAATATATTTGTGGCGAAGCGTAATATCGTTGACTATATCTATAAAAGCGCGAGACTTGAGGGATTGGGTGTTACTTACCCGGACACCGAAACGATATTTAACGGTATGGCAGCGCCCGGTGTGAAAGTCGTCGATATTATCGCGGTGAATAATTTGAAACACGCGTGGCAGTTCCTGCTTGAAACGTTAGACCCGCCGCTTGATTACGCCTATGTATGCAAGCTCAATCAGCTTGTGGGCGGGGGTAATTTGATTTACAACGCAGGTTACATCCGAACGTTGCCTGTTTCCATAGGCGGCACGAATTGGAAACCTGAAATTCCTGTTGAGGACGATGTAAAAACTACGCTGTCAGGATTCGCGGAGTTTCAAAATCCGCTTGAAAGTGCGATAGCTATCATGCTTTACTGTATGCGCGGACAGTTCTTCCTTGACGGAAACAAACGCACCGCCATGCTTGCCGCAAACAAAGAAATGATTGCGAACGGTCAGGGAATTATCTCGATTCCCGTTGAGGGTATACCAACTTTTACACCGTTGCTTGTCAAGTTTTATGAAAGCGGTGAAGCAAGCGAAATAACCGAATTTATTTACAAAAGTTGCATTGACGGAATAGATTTTTAATAAATAAAAAAGCGGCGGAGCGTTTTAAACGCTCCGTTGTTTTGCGTATGGTTTTAGCTTTTCTTCGATTGCGACGAATTCGGGGTTGTCGCGGATGGGGTCGAAAACTTTATATTTCATCATATCAAGTGTTCCATTGAATCGTTACCTGTTCCCAACCCCAGCGGAATCTCCGGGTCGTTCGCGTAATTTGCCATGATTATTATCACTTCATGTATATTTTACACGCTGAGGTAAGAAATTATACAAATAACTGTTCCTCCCAAACTGTACTGAGGCAAAAAGGGTGTCCGGCGGGGTCAATCATGGTAATTGATGTTTCAAAAAACTGGGTTTTACATACGGTCGCTCCGTATGCTTTGGCACGTTCCACAGATTCATTGAGATTTTCAACAAAGAAATCAAAGTGCATCATTTGCGCCTGTTTATCCTTTTCCCACGGCCAAACAGGTGGTTGATAATGCTCAACGGCTTGAAAAACCAGCATAAACGATTCGTTTGGCGAGCTGACAACCGCATACCCGTTACCGGAATATGTTTTCGTCCAATTTAACATTCTGACGTAAAAATCCACCAAAGCGTTTTCATCTTCACAATCTATTGCGATTCCTATTGTTTTAACCGGTTCCATTCTACCGTTGAATTCTCCCCGTGCCGCCGCCTTTGACTAACGCGTTCACTTCATCCGCCGTCACGAAATTGAAATCTCCCTCTATCGTATGTTTCAACGCCGACGCGGCGACCGCAAACTCAATCGAATCCTGCAAATTAAATCCATTCAACGCGGCATAAATCAGCCCTGCGCCGAACGAATCGCCGCCGCCGACGCGGTCAACGATATGTATCCGGTAAGTATTTGAAAAGACAGTTTCATCAGATTTGGAATCGTACAGCATCCCCGCCCAATCGTTATCACTCGCGGATATACTCCCGCGCAGCGTGAACGCGACACGTTTACACCCGAACCGCTCCGCAATCTGCTGCGCAACGCTGATATAACCCTCGTGGTTGAGAATCCCCTTGTCAATATCCGTATCCGCCGCCCGAATCCCGAACACCTTATCGGCGTCCTCCTCGTTCGCGATACACAGGTCAACATACGGCATGAGTCCGCCCATAATCCGCCCCGCCTTCTCCGAACTCCACAGATTCTTCCTGAAATTCAAATCGCAGCTTACCGGAATATGCATTTCTTTCGCGGTTTTACACGCTTCAAGACAAATCTCCGCGACGTTATCGCCGAGCGCGGGCGTTATCCCCGTGAAGTGAAACCAATCCGCGCCGTCGAAAATCCTATCCCACTCAAAATCTTTCTTCTCCGCCATCGCGATCGCGGAATATTTTCGGTCATAGATAACCTTCGACGGGCGTTGAGCCGCGCCCTTTTCGACGTAATAAATCCCGACGCGCTCGCCGCCGCGTACAATATTATTTGTTTCAACTCCGTACCTCCGCAGAATATTTACGGCGGCCTGCCCGATTTCATGGGAGGGAAGTTTAGTAACGAGCGAACTTTTCACTCCCAAGCCCGCAAGCGATACCGCGACGTTCGCTTCCGCGCCGCCGAAATTGAACTCCATCACAGGCGTTTGCACGAATCTGTTATAACCTGGCGGGTTATATCTTATCATCAATTCACCGAAACAAATTACTTTCATATTAAATTCTCCTTCAAAATTTGGAAATAAGATATTAGTTTAAAAGTTTACATCAAATTTTCCACCTATACAATGCCGTATGATAATGATTAAATAAAACCTTTTCTTCTACGCAAACAAACCCTTCACGTTCATATATTGCACGTAATTTTTCTCTGTCTTGCCAGCAGTCAAGTCGAACAGCGTTTATACCGCGCTGTATTGATTGCATTTTAGCATAATCAATAAGAACTTTTGAAACGCCTTGCCCTGCATGGTTGCGTTTTACTGCCAACCGATGTATAAATAGCGATTCGCCTTTGTTTATATCTTGCCAAATTAGTGGATCGAAATCAATCAAAGCCATGCACCCGATAGGTTCATTGTGAATATATGCTATGTAAAACTCTTCTATCTTTAAAAATGTAGATAGAAAGTCCCATTTTATTCGCTCATGTACCCACATATGCTTACCTGTACTTTCAAGCCAATTAAATACATCAAGCAATATATCTTCTATAATTGGGATATCTGTTTCCATTGCTTGGTTTATTGTTATCATTTCATGTTCATTCCCCTATAATACTTTCAATATCCTTTTCCATTGCCGTAATAATTCTTGCTTCTATTTTCATATATTCCGAAACGAAATCCCTGCTGTTTTTACCCGTTAGAGTCTGATATAAATCGAGTGCGCCGCCCCAATTGTATATGTAACCTAAATCAAAAATTCGCGTCTTTGAAATAATATCCAGCATTTCAACAGATTCATCGTCGCGCAGGATTTTATTCTTCAGCGTAACTTCGTAATAAGCCGGAACGACGGTTTTATATGATTCACAAGCCAATACCTCCAAGAACGCTCCCATCATTTCAAACTTATCGTTTGAAATCGTGATTGGTACGCCTTGAACCATAACTCCGTAAATCGTCATCGTATTGTAATAATCATCCTGTAGTTCGTCGAATTTCGGAATCGGCACAATTCCGAAATCACTCGCCATATCGCGGAAATCGGTAATAGCGTGCATTCCGGTCATATAAAACAACATTCTGTCTTCCATATAAGCAGGATATATCACTTCATAATATGAATTAGTGTATTTCGTATAGTGCTGTGCCGTAAGCGTAATATTTTTATTGAGCACTATATCAAAAACTTTATCGAGAACATCGACAGCCCTTGCTGTATTCATAGATACAAACGGAATATCGTCTGCGTCTTTTCTGAACATCCTTTCACCCGCTCCGGAAAGCATAACACAGGTATTATAATATTCATTGCCGAGTCCCCAAAAGTCTTTTTCATTCATTATACCGTCGCCGTCCAAATCGCGCGGGTTGATTTCCATAATCATAGAATAAAACTTGTCGATCGTCCATTTGCCGTCGCGGACAAGCTGATACGGATATTCCATTTGAACATCGTCCATAAGAACTTTATTGAACGAAACCAGCCAGGTATGCTGCGTAGCGGTTAAATCGCTCGCGCTTATGTTGATAAACAGTTTATTGGCGATAGAAAAATCTTTAGTCGCTCTCTGGTCCCACCACGGCATTGAAAAATCTACATAAGGCAGCGTTTTCAAATTTATCAGCATATTTTTAGAAAGCACACCTTTTATATCTTGAATCCGTTCGTTTACTAAATCATATGTATCATCATCCGCCAAAACTGCCCGTTGAACCGCTGTTCCTGCAGAAGTACTTAAAGTAACGTTGAGTTTAATATCGAAGCGGTCTTCTATATTAATATTACGCCTGTAAATGGCGTCGTTAATCAAATCGCCGTTCTCGCCTGTACTGAATATCTGGCTCTTTACCATATTTTGATTCGACCGGTCATTTTCTAATATATTAATTATTTCTCCGCCGAAAGTCATAGCCGGAACGTTATCCCGCAATTCCTCAGCAGTCGTGTCAATAGCCGCGGTACTTTCATCTTTTTTAGTGTTATTTTCAACAGCGTTACCTCCGCATGATACTAAAATCAATAAAATTATTAATACGCATATAAATTTTTTCATGATTTCACTCCCTTTTATTTATCATATCACATATTGTTAAGCAATTTGTTACACATTAGTTATATTTTTGTGTTATTATTTTAACAAATATAATTTTAAAGAGGTATACAAATATGTATTATTTTGACTGCAACGTTTGTATCGGCAAGCACGGATACAAACATCCGCTCGAGCCGTGGAAAACAGAGGATATTTTGCGCATTATGGAGCGGTGCGGAATCGACGGCGCGCTCGTTTATCATGGAATGTCTAAAGATTACGCCGCGAAATACGGCAACGAACTACTCGCAAACGAAATAAAAAAGAGCCCGCGGCTTTTCGGTTGTTATACCGTTGCGCCGAACCATACGGGCGACTTTTACGATCCGGAGGCAATGCTCAAAGACATCCGCGATAAAAACATGGTCGCCGCGCGAATGTTTCCGTCTGCGCATCATTACATCGCGAATGAGCGGACGATGGGCGGCGTATATAAAATGCTGGAAGCAAACAGATTGCCGTTATTTGTAGATTACAGCGAAATCGATATGGTCGGCATACCCGAAATTCTCGGCAATTATCCCAACCTAAATTTGATATTGCTCGGTATGCCGTGGAGCAAGGAACGGATTTTGTTTCCGTTGATGGATGAGTTCCCGAATCTGCACGTTGATCTGTCGTCGCTTCAATCCAACCGTATAATTGAGATCATACATAACCGTTACGGGCTTGAGAGAGTGCTGTTCGGCAGTAATGTGCCAAGACAGAGCGCCGGAGCGGCAAGGGCTTATGCTGATTACTGCGACTTGCCCGAAGCGGAACGTCAAAAGTTCGCGGGAGGTAATCTCAGCCGCATGACCGGAATCATTCCGCCGCCTGCCGACGCGTTGAAAGACGATTACATCCTGCGCGAATGTGCGGGCGGGCAGCCGATGTCAACGCTTACTATCGATTCGCACGCCCATTATCAGCCGGACGGTTACCAAACGGGCGGCGGGTTCATGATGATCGACGGCGACATCGACAATATGGTCAAGTTTAACGACCGTTTGGGTGTGGAAAAATTCTGCGTAGCGCCATGGCTTGCGATTTGGTCGGATTCTGAAGCAGGGAACCGTACCACGATTGATATGATGAAAAAATATAAGAACCGCGTGTTCGGTTATGTGCTGATCGACCCCAATTATGTGGAAAACATCGAAGCGACGGCGCGTGAATATCATTTGGAACACGGTTTTCCGGGAATAAAAATGTTCTACAACCGGACGTTTACTCGTTATAACGATCCTATTTTCGATCCGTGGTGGAAAATCGCGAACGAGAATCATCTCTTCGCTCTCATGGATAACGGAAATTATTCGTCGTTTTTGCATGATGTTGACGATTTAGCCGGCAGGTATCCGAACGTTTCGTTCTTTCTCGACCATGCCGGAATCAGTTTCGCGTACGCAACGAGTTACGTGCCGTACGCGAAAAAGCGCCCGAACATTTATTTGCAACTGACATATACGATGGTTACAGAGGGCGTTATCGAATATTTTTGCAGGGAAGGCTTGGCGGATAAGGTTTTGTACGGCACCGACGCGCCGATGCGGGATATGCGTCCGCAGCTTGCTTGGGTGGCGTTCGCCGATATTTCGGTAGAGGATAAGCAAAAAATTCTCGGCGGAAACATGCAGTGGATTCTTGACAAATGCCTAAATATAAAATAAATATTAAGTGTTTTTATCCGTACTTTTTATTTCTTTGAGATTGCCGATTTTTTTAGCGCGCGTTTCAAGTTCGGTAAAAATATCCTCAATCGGCAGGTTGCATTGATTCATAAGCACGATCAAATGATATATCAGGTCACAGATTTCAAAAGTCAATTCTTTGCTGCTGCCGTTTTTAGCGGCGACAATCGTTTCCGCGCACTCCTCGCCGACTTTTTTGAGGATTTTATCCAGCCCTTTTTCGTACAAATAACATGTATACGAACCCTCTTCCGGATTGATTTTCCTGTCGGCGGCAATTCTGTATAATCTTGTTAAAATATCGTCCATTTCATTCACCGCTTTCGTATAATTTATTGTGAAAACAGGAAAATTCGCCTGTGTGGCAAGCGTTGCCGATTTGTTCGGCTTTGATTAGCAGCGTATCCGCGTCGCAGTCGTAGTAAATGCTTTTCACGTTTTGGAAATGACCGGACGTTTCGCCTTTGTTCCAAAGCTGCTGCCTTGAGCGGCTGTAGAACCATGTGCGTCCGGTTTCCAATGTCAACTTTAATGAAGCCTCGTTCATATAACCGAGCATAACGACTTCGTTTGTGTTCGCGTCCTGTATGATCGCGGGAATCAAATCGCTTTTTTCAAACAAGTTTAACATTTACGCCACGTTCCTTCAAATAATTTTTTACTTCCATAATAGTCAGTTCCTTGAAATGGAACAATGTCGCGGCGAGCGCGGCGTCTGCGTTTGCGATTTCAAATGCGTCGTAGAAATGTTCGAGTTTCCCGCATCCTCCGGATGCCGTAACCGGAATATTGATTGCGTCCGTGATAAGTTTCGTCAAAACTAAATCGTACCCGTTCTTCATGCCGTCCGTATCAACGGAAGTGAGCAGAATTTCGCCCGCGCCGAGTTTTTCGCCCTCAATAGCCCATTCAATAGCGTCAATGCCCGTGTTTTTCCGTCCGCCGTCTATGATAACCCTGTATTTGCCGTCAATCATTTGCGCGTCGATTGCAAGCACAATGCGTTCGCTGCCAAACTTTTCCGCGGCCTTCGCGAGTATGGATTTATCCAAAACCGCGGCGGAATTGATCCCGACTTTGTCCGCTCCGGCGTTCAAAATATCTTGAATATCCTCGACCGTTTTTATTCCGCCTCCGACCGCGAACGGCACGGTTACTTCCTTCGCGACCTTTTCGACGAGCGCAACTATCGTTTTGCGCTTCTCGTGAGTGGCAGTAATGTCAAGAAACACCAGTTCGTCCGCTCCTTGGGAACAATAGTACTTCGCGTTCTCGACAGGATCACCTGCGTCCCTAAAATTAACGAAATTGACGCCTTTGACGACGCGCCCGTCTTTTACATCCAAACAGGGAATAATTTTTTTGTAATTCATATAATCAATCCTTTCATACTTTAATATGATAACACATTAACGTGCTAAAGTCAATGTGCAAACTGCACAAAATTTTTATAATAATTATCCGCCTTGTACAACAACCCGACGTAACGCTCGTTTAATCCACAGTTTGCCGATACAAACCAAAACTAAAAACCAAAATAATTGCATTAAAATTTTGAATATCGCCTCCTCAGTTTTGTAAGCACCGTTGTAGATTAAGAAAGGCGTGTTGTGCATTGACGCGAAGGGAAGCAGTTCGACGGCCTTACGTATCGAATCTGGGTAGAGCGGTAGCGGTATTAACTCACCTGATAAAAAACTAACAATATTTGTGACTATAATTCTTGTACCTAAAGGCGATATAGTATAAAATATCGTGATGTATATTAACATTGTGAAAGAAATAACAAGCATGAATCCGATGAACATCGAAATCAGAAACAATCCAAACGTCAAGAAACTGTCGGGCAATGACAGCCGCATGTTCGCGGGAAGAAAAACCGCGAAAATCAATATCGGCAAACAGCGCAAAGTTACTTTTGCGGTTCGCGTTGAAACGTTTTTAACGAACCACATTGTGTAAATATCAACAGGTCTGCACATTTCATAAGCTACGTTGCCGGAAGTTATCATGTTCATGATGTCGTTGTCATACGACCAAGAATTGAATAACATCAGAAACGCCTGCGTCAGCCAAATATATGTAGCGAGTTGCGGCATCGTCATCGAAGCGGCGGAGATATTAGAACGGAAAAACGCTTCATACATCAAAATGAACATAAAACCAAACGCGAACTGTGTCGAGATTCCGGCATATGCCGCGGCACGGTATTGCAACCCGTTTATGAAGCGGATACGCAAGAACGAAAAATACTTCCTCATATGCTGTAGTCCTTATACATATTGACGATAACTTCTTCCAGCGACGTATTCTCAACGGAAATATCGCGGATCTCAATGTCCTTAGTCAGTATCGAAACGGCTTCCGAAATGCTCATTTTATCCGTGTCGATTATATAAATCCCCCGTTCTGTTTCGGTTATACCCTCATGCGCAACGTGTTGCGTAATATTTCCGTCGATTGTTATCTTTCGTTTGAGAGAATACCGTTTCTTTAACTCATCAAGCGAGCCGTCGAGTAAGATTCTTCCTTTGCCGATGAGCAGAATCCGATTCGTCAGCGCGTCGATATCCTGCATATCGTGCGTTGTAAGTATCACCGTTGTTTGCCGCTCGCGGTTGATGTGCTTGATGAATTCGCGCACGGCGATTTTTGAAACCGCGTCAAGTCCGATCGTCGGTTCGTCGAGGAATAAAATCCGCGGGTTGTGCAATAGAGACGCGGCAATTTCACACCTCATGCGCTGCCCGAGTGACAATTGACGCGCCGGTGTTCTCAATATTACGCTGATGCCGAGGATTTCAGTGAGCGTCGAAAGATTGTTTTTGTACGTCGTTTCATCGACGGAGTAAATATCGCGCAGCAGTTCGAACGAATCGATGACGGGGACGTCCCACCACAACTGCGACCGCTGCCCGAATACCACGCCGATCTCTTTGACGTGATTCACGCGGTCTTTCCACGGCACGCGCCCGTTGATAATACATTCGCCGCTGTCGGGATTGAGTATGCCGCTCATTATCTTGATTGTGCTTGACTTACCCGCGCCGTTCGGACCGATATACCCGACCATCTCGCCGTCGTCAACGTTGAACGAAATATCAGCGAGCGCTTCGATAATTTGATGGTCGCGCTTTATCATAGCCATTAACGCATTTTTGATACCGGCGTTCCGGCGCGATACTTTAAAGGTTTTTCGAATGTTTGTTAATTTAATCACAAAGTTTCCTCACGTGCTTAGGGTGATACTTCTATCACCCTGAATTTTTATTAATAAATTATTTTTTAATTAAACGTCGCCCCAAACGGCATAAAACTTAGCTGTGCCAATTTAAAGAACTGCAATCCGAACGGTATGCCGATAATCGTTACGCAGAATAACAATCCAAACAAACACGACGTCAGCGCCAGTTCCCAGCCGAATATTAACCACCACAGAATGTTGCCGATACAGCTTCCGAAACGTCCGGCGTTGATATAATTTATCTTTTTTCCGAACGGCCACAATACAAACGACGCGATTTTAAAACATTGTATTCCGAGCGGGATCCCCACAATCGTGCAGCAGCATACTAATCCTGACACGCACCACATTATCGCGACAACGAATCCGCCGAATAAAATCCAAATAATATTTCCGATAGTTTTCATAAATAATTTTATTTTTATTTTGTATTCAACGGTATTGGGTTTTCCCACAAAGGATACGGGCAAACGGGCACGTCGAATACCGAAAGCCCCGCGTGTAATCCTCTGCCGGATATAATAAAGCCGCTTGTACCTACGATACCGATAACATCGCCGCGGTTCACAATATCCTGTTCCTTAACGTTTACAATACTCATATGACAATATGTGCTCTTTAACCCCCAGCCGTGATCTATTACAACAATTCTTCCGCTTAGGATTTGTTCTCCGACGTATATAACTTTACCGGAACTTACTGCAAGCACTTTTTCATTTCCCCCTGTGAGGTAATCTACGCCTGTATGCCGGTATATTTCACCTGTATTTAACCTGCGGTATATACCGAAACCTGTTCCGATGTTAGAATTTGCTCCGCCTTCGCGTGCCTGAAGAAATGTATCGTCATCCCAATAGCGTTTGGTTTCTTTTGAACTGTACGTACTTGTCAGAGCGTTGTTAAACGCTTCGATTGTAGCTTCAGTACGCCTATTCCTGATAGTTTCATCGCTTACATTATAATCTTGCAATTTGAATTTTTTCGCCTTTACATTTAATGTAAGCTCATGTGAAACGCCGTACATACTTACCGTAAATGTAAAATCATTGTCTTTGGATTCATCTATACTCGGTAGGTCAAACGCGATAGGCACAAGCGCGTGAACGTAACGTGTGTCTTTATCATTTACAAAGAATACCGGCGTGAAATTTATTTCCGGTTCGGAAGAGAATTTAATATCGTTTATATTCATCACATTCAAACCCGTTAAAATCACGAAATCGCCCGGTTCGACGCTTGTCTTTTCAAGATAGAATGAAGGCTGCGCTTTGACGTCGGCGTAGAATATATATGTCGCTTCGCCTCCCGCGCCGCGTTCTTCGCTGTCATACCAGTTCCCCTCAAGCGTTATGGTCAACGTAGAATTTTCGTTTAAATTGATCGTTGAAATTCTGCTGTATTCATCGGAAAAAATTTCTTTCCCGTTTTCTACAATCGATACATGCAGCGAGTCCGGCCAAACGGTGAAGTCTAATCCCAACGCTCCGCCCACTAACGAATGGGTTTGTACCGGTACGTTTATATTGTTAATAACCGGCAGCGTTATGTACGAGTCGAGATGATCCAATAAGTAACGCCACGTGAACTTGGAGGGTTCGACCACCGAATTGTCCGCGAGCGTCAAAACCGGCTCGGTCGCTCCCGGATACAGACAGCGGGCATATTCGGACCGCAAGAATTGATCCGCGTCGTCTTCTCTGATATTGAACGCTTCGCCCGTATTGTCCGTATAAAAGGCTTCTTTCGGGTTTTTTGTGAAATAATAATTATAAACCGATGTATTTAAGTGACTTAAATATGTTATTACAAAACAATTTTTGTTTATCAGCGGATCCGGGATACCGCTCGGTTCAGGTTTAGCGTTGTCGTTCAATTGCATGAAAAAATCGATCATCAAATTGTCCTCATTGGAAATCTTTTTATCAAACTCAAAAACAGTACCGTTCAAATCGACGAGTTGCATCCCTGTAACGTTACTCTTATCAACAGGGTTATTCTGCGCGTTGAAATAAGCCCAAATAGCGATATACGTCGGAATAAACATCGCAATTACACAAAAAAAGGCGATAATTTTATTTCTCATGTGAGTATTTCCTCCTCAGATTTTTGATTCAGGGTGAGCATGCGGACTAAAACAAAGAATCCCAAGCAAAATTCGATAATATATGAAAATGTGTTTACATTTATAATTTTAAGTTTTGAAAAGTTTAAAATTATAACAGGCAGCGACGACGTGAATACGAATATTAACGCAAGATATCCGCCCATAGCGTATAACCGTGGCTTTTTAATATTCGCCGAATACCCCGCTTCATACAGGAAAAATATCATTATGATAATATATGAAAGCTGATGTAAAATTCGTAAAGGATTATTAATTGGTGAAGCGACGTCGAAATATTCAGATATTAATCTGAAAGCGGACCAAACGACGATAAACAATCCGAAAAACGAAGTCCGGATTTTATACGGTTCCGTTTTGACGGCGATTATGATAAAGTATGCTGAAGCGGGAGCGGCGCAAATCAAAGCAAATATATTGAATATATCCTGAAGTGAAATCGGATTGCTTACACCGCCGGTTATGAAGGTATATAATCCGAATAAAATTGACGCGAGCAGCATCAATCCGCTGATTGATGAAGCAAAAACCGTTAAACTTTTTATCTGTGGCAGCGTATCGCCGAATCCTTCTTTTTTAATGACGAAGAAAGAACTTAAAACGATTAAAGTACAAACCAAAAGAAAAATATGAAAAATATCAGGCAGAGAAGTACCGATCGAATACAATGATACATCGGTTTCATAATAGTTTAAGATTAAGAATAGTTGAAATGCTACCGATAGCGCCGTCACTGCCAGTGTAAATACAAGATAAATTAAATGTTTTTTATTAAAATCATTGTCCATAAGATTTACGATCTACCTTTTACCTTTCCATACCGATAACATCGGTTGTATATCTACTATAATTATATAATAAAATAATTAATTTTTCAATAACAAAGTTAAATTTTTTTATTTATTTTCACGCACGGTGCAGTTTTTTTTACTTTTTATATTTTTTATATTGACAATTTTATAATACTGTATTATAATTATAATATAGATTATATTTTTTATCGTTTTTATCATACAAATCTAAATATAACAACATATGTTGCGGAATTGTGTAACGGCAGCACGGCAGACTCTGACTCTGCTTGTTGGGGTTCAAATCCCTATTCCGCAGCCACTCCCGCGAAGCTAATCGAACTAAGGATACATAAGGCTTCGCGGGTTTTTTAAATTTAAAATTTC
>WREN01000010.1 GCA_009779295.1 Oscillospiraceae bacterium
TAAGAAAATCGAACCTCACTCCGTAGCTTGATATTGAAAGGTTTCACAGCCGATTAGATGTTCACGGATTTCCGCCGTTATACGGATAGGATATATTTATGTATCTGAAACAAAGAGACCGTATTTTTTACGGTAAATTCGGTGGTACCGCGGAGATATTATACCTTCGTCCGAATATGGCTATGCCATGTTCTGATGGAGGTTTTTTAATTTGAAAAATTACTAAAGGAGTTATTATCATGGAATTTATTGAAAAAACATTAGGCGAATGGATGGATCATATCGCAGATACCCATCCTGACCGCCCAGCAGTTGTGTTTGATGATATGTTTGAGTATAGGAGAACATATCGGGAATTCAACGACGAATGTAACCGCTACGCTAAAAGTTTGATGGCTTTGGGTATAAAAAAAGGCGACCATGTGGCGATTTGGGCGACCAATTACCCGCAATGGCTGCTCACATTGTTCGCGTCCGCGAAAATCGGCGCGGTACTCGTCACGGTCAATACGAGTTATAAAATTTACGAGGCGGAATATCTGTTACGTCAATCGGATTCAAAAATGCTCGTTATGTGCGACGGTTATAAAGACGTAAGTTATGTTGGCATCATGAATGAATTGTGTCCCGAAATCGCGGAAAGCGATCGCTCGGATTTGAATTTAAAACGTCTGCCGTGTTTGAAAACGATTGTAACGATCGATCAGAATACTTATCCGGGTATGTATAACTGGAATGAACTCGATGCAATGGCTGATACAGTTTCCGATGAAGAATATAATGCGGTAAAAGCGACTTTAACCTGCCATGATGTTGTCAATATGCAATACACATCCGGCACGACGGGTTTCCCGAAAGGCGTTATGCTCACGCATTACAATATTCTGAACAACGGCAAAAGTATCGGCGACCGCATGAAGTTCACGGAGAACGACAGGCTTTGCATTACCGTGCCGCTGTTCCATTGCTTCGGATTAGTGCTGGCGGTAATGGCGTCAATCACGCATGTAACAGCTATGGTACTCGTAAATTATTTCAGTCCTATCAAAGTTTTGAAAACGTTGCAAGCCGAACAGTGCACGGCTCTTCACGGCGTGCCGACGATGTTCATCGCCGTACTCGCCCATCCAGATTTTAACACGTTTAAATTTAATTTACGCACGGGAATTATGGCGGGCTCGCCATGTCCGATCAAAGTCATGCAGCAGGTTATCGACGAAATGAGCGCGACCGAAATAACAATCGTTTTCGGACAGACGGAATCGTCGCCGGGCTGCACTCAAACGACGACGGACGATACTATCGAACACCGTGTCAATTCAGTCGGCAGGGCGTTTGAAGGCGTTGAAACGAAAATCGTCGATCCGGAAACGGGTAAGACATTAGGTCCGGGTACAATCGGCGAATTTTGTGCGCGTGGGTATAATATCATGAAGGGGTATTACAAAATGCCCGAAGCGACCGCGCAGGTCATCGACGCTGAAGGCTGGCTCCATACCGGCGACCTCGCGTCCGTGGACGAAGAGGGTTATTATAAGATAACCGGGCGAATTAAAGATATGATAATCCGCGGAGGCGAAAATATTTACCCGAAGGAAATCGAGGATTTTATTTACACGCACCCAAAAGTTAAAGACGTGCAGGTGATCGGCGTGCCGAGTAAGCGGTACGGGGAAGAAATTTGTGCTTGCATTATACCCCATGATAATGTTATAATAACAGAAGATGAAGTCAAAGAATACGTGCAATCGCATATGGCGAAATATAAAACGCCCTCTTATGTGATGTTCGTTGAACAATTCCCCATGACGGCGAGCGGTAAGATCCAAAAATTCAAGCTCCGCGAAACGGCAATCGAAACGTTGAGTCTGCATGAAGCGGCAAAAATTGAAACAGCTTAACAATAATTAGAAATGAGGTAAATAATATGAGACTATCTTTTTCAACCCTCGGCTGTCCTGATTGGCAGTTTGAAGATATATTTTCCATTGCATCCGATTTGGGTTATAACGGTATTGAAATACGCGGTATCGCGGATGAAATATACGCGCCTAAAATTAAAAACATAGAAACGATTAACAATAAATTACAAAAAGCGGGAATCAAAATCCCGATTCTCACTTCCGGAGCGTATCTCGCGGATAATCCCGATATCGGCGAAGCGTATAAAGAAATCGAGGATTACGCGAAGTTGGCACAGAAGCTCGGAATTAAATATATCCGCGTGATGGGTGAGAAAACACCTGAACCGATTTGTCCCGATGATATTCTCTTTCATTTCAAAGCCCTGTGTGAAATTACTAAAACTTACGGCGTGGAATTATTAATAGAAACTAACGGTTTTCTCGCGGATTCAACGGTTATGAGAGATTTCATCGCGGGCTTTGAAAACTGCGGAGTATTGTGGGATGTGCATCATACCGTTAGATATTTTCAAGAAACCCCCGCTTATACCGTGAAAAACATCGGCAAATTCATAAAACATACGCATATTAAAGATTCTGTAGTCGGAAGGAACGGCAAGCTGACGTATATGCTCACCGGTTACGGCGATATACCTATCGAAGAAGCCGTCAGAGAACTTAAAAACATCGGCTATGACGGATATTATTCCTACGAATGGGTCAAACGGTGGGCAAATGAACTCGCCGAGCCGGGCGTGGCGTTTTATCAGTACATCATTTACATGAAAGATTTAGAATGATTGACGTTTGGACAAAATTACAACGCGCCGTTAAACCCATCGTTCTATACGGCATGGGCAACGGCGCGGATAAAATTTTAGCGATGTTTGAACGATACGGTATCAAAGTTTCAGGCTTTTTCGCGAGCGATGAATTCGTGAGAGGGCAAGTCTTTCACGGGTTTAAAGTGCTGACTTATGCGCAAACGTGCGAATTGTACGACGATTTTATCATCGTACTGGCGTTCGCTACGTCGCGCCCGGAAGTGTTGGAGCGGATTTACGCGCTTGCGGAGAAGCATGAGTTCTATGCGCCAGATGTTCCTGTCGTAGGCGATGAGACGTTTGAGTATGATTATACTGTAAGAGAATTATTGGCTGACGATTGGTCGCGTCATGTTTTCGACAATATAATAAATTTCAAATTGAGCGGCGATATATCATATTTGAAAAACGCAGAAACGAATGACAGATCGGAATTTTTAAAGAATTACGAATCCTACGCAGACCTCGGTGCTTATACTGGCGATACGATTATAAACGCGCAAAAGATTATCGCATTTGAGCCTGATATTAAAAATTACAATAAACTTATCCAAAACCCGAACATCACCGCATATAATATCGCGGCGTGGAGCCACAAAACGGATCTGCCGTTTGATACACGCGGCGGTCGCAATTCAAGGATCGGCGGCACTAATGTTGTTCAAGCCGATTCGCTTGACAATATCCTAAACGGTGAAAGTATTGATTACATCAAGTACGACGTTGAGGGCGCGGAATATGAAGCGCTGACAGGATCTATTGACACGATAAAAAAATATTCGCCGGATTTGGCGGTTTCGTTATACCATCGTTCCGGCGATATTTTTAAATTGGTTCTGTATGTTCACGAGTTGAATCCCGCGTATAAATTATATATGCGCAAATTCCCTTATGTTCCCGCGTGGGATTTGAATTTATTTGCGATTAACTAACGTAGTTGACCTCAATTTCAGCTTTTAATGTATCAACAAGCACATTGTTTATGTTCGTGACAAAATAATATACATATTTGCCTTTCGTTTCGACGACGGCATTTTTTGCTTTCTGCAATTCTTCCGGTTTATAACCATGCGCGTTGTTTTCAAGCGTTTTGACACGCTCTTTCAAAAAGTTTACGACTTTCTCCGTGTCGGTTATATCGCCGACTTTGAATATTCCCATCTCCGTGGAAACACCTTCCATTGAAGTCCAGAACGAATAACTTTCAACTACGTCAAAATCATTTGTGCCGTCTAATTTTCCGAAAAATATTGAAATCTGCCCTTCAGATAACCTTCCGTCTTCTTCCGACGCATCGCTGTTGTATAACAGTCCGTCTTCGAGATATACCATCTTGTCAACGACTTCTTTTTCGGGAATAACGGCTCCGATGATTTTCGCCATAATTGCCGACGGAACGGCTGTCGATTCTTTTTCACCCGCGCAGGATGCGAATATAGTTATTAAGAGTATTAATGCAATTGATATTTTTAAAAATTTCATTTGGTTTTTCTCCTTATTTAAATTTGAACATCGTTGGCACCAATGTATATATTGTCGGGTTATATAAAAACAATACAAGGTCGAAATCGTTTTTGGTCGCGTATCCGGTTAATGTGTCGAGACTGTATGCGCGGATGTCGAATATTTCGAGCCTTTTGAAATTCAGCGACATATAGCAATTGAACGGATTCGCGAACGAATCTTTGACGACAAGCACTTTTTTATCCGAATAACCGTCGAAGTTTTCGATTATAACGAGCGGCCTGTCCCCGGTAAGATACGCCAGATACCTGTTAAACGCACCCGGGTCGTCGCCCTGCATCGGGCTTTGGTCGTATACGGCGTCGTAGAATGTTCCCTGCGCTACCGTCAGACGTCCGTTATCGTTATATGTCGTTTTGAAGTTTGTTTCCGCGTTGTTGTTGGGATATATCAACGTGAAATTATCTATTCCGACGAAATGCTGATTATATTGCGATCCGTGATGGCTGAAATAAAAATGCTCATACACGTCAAACGTGAAATTATCCCTGTTTGTGTTAATATTGTCAGGGTTTACGTCCCATTTCCATTCATCTCGCAGGAAATTTATTACTTTCGAATACCCCCAAAACGCCGTATCTCCCGTCCAATGGTGGTCGGTTTTATAGAAAATTGTATCGTTCGGCAACTCTTTGACTACATCAACCCGCAAATCCATGTAGTTTACATTGTTTTCTTTCAGTCCTGCGAGGAATTTATCGGCAGTATCGTTTGTGTAATCAAAAATCCCCGGCGGAAACAATGAAACTCCTCTTAGGACTTTAAACGGCGCCTGCACGAACATCAATTCCGTACCTTTCGCCGCAAGCGTATCGCGGAGTTCAACGATATTCTTTATGAATGCAGATACGTCAACGTCCCCGTAAATGACTTGAAAATGCCTGGTACTGTCTTTAATAGGCAGAGACGAGTTGTCGGCTTCGTAAACTTGGTTGACTACATCCTTGCCTTTATTAAACGCCGGATAAGTGCCGTTCGGATTCAACAGCGTTATACATAAATCATATGCAGTAGTCGAGCGAACCATCGAAATTATTGTTTCGCCTGTGAAATTTCTAACATCATACGCGATTACCCTTTCGAAATTATCCGCGAACATCGCCAGAATCGACAGATCGTCGAGATTGTGAACTACAACGATACTCGCGCCTTTGCCGTAACCGTTGTCGCATGAAATATTCGTCGTCATTTGATCGGGTTTGAGGTTTTGGAAAATAATCTCGCTGTATTTGCCCGTAACCGCCGGAACGTTACCGCCGTCGCCGTAATACCGCGTCCGGTAGTCGTAATCGTTTGCGGGCATATAATATGTATAATCTTCATCCGTTACTAACTTGTAATACGAATCACTATCAACCGCGGAACCGTTTAACAACAAGCTGTAATAATCCGGCATCAATTGCACGATTTGTTTCATAATCTCTAAGTAGCCGGCGGCGTTGATTGCGTTACTGTTCTTGTAAAAATAGTTTTCCGGCGAATCTTTGAAAATATCGGTGAGGTCGAGAACATCTACAAATTCATCCTCAAGGAAATCGTAAATTACTTTGAGATTATCCTGTGTGTAATCGTTTTCAATGCCGAAACTCGTGTTCTTATCCGGCATCTTCACATACAACAAAGGAACGCGGTTATTGTATAACGCGTAATATAGGTTTTTAATATCCAAAACTTTGGCGGATAAATCCGCTTTTTGGTAAGGCTCGAATATGTATCCTTCGGCTGATCTCTGAATATCTCCGGTTTCCGCGCCTTCTCCGCGCAATGTTTGATTTCCGCATGAAGTTATTAAAACTGATAAAAAAATTATGAATATAAGAAGTTTTAATTTCAAATTTTATTCCCCCATAAAAAAAGCTGACTATATTATACCGCTTATAAACAGTTTTGTCAACTTAGTCAGCTATATTTTTTATTTATTTAAATTTGAATATTCCCGGAGTTGATATATATATTGACGGGTTATACAGAAACAATGCAAGGTCGTAATCACGTTTGGTGACGAATTCTGTTAATGTGTCAAGGGTGTAAAGGCGGACATCGATTATATCAAAATGCTTGAAATTCAATGACAAATAGCAGTTGAACGAATTTGCAAACGAATCTTTCACGACAAGAACCTTTTTATCTGACAAGCCGTCGAAATTTTCGATTGTTATAAGAGGACTGTTTCCGCTGAGGTAGGCTAAATACCTATTGTAGTTGTAATCGTCTACTTGAACCGGATATTTATCGTATACGGCGTCGTAGTATGTGCCCTGCACTACCGTAAGCCTGCCGTTATCATTGTATGTCGTTTTGAAATGCGTATCCGCGTTGTTTTTAGGATATATCAACGAAAATTTATCTAATCCGATAAAATGCGCATTATAAGATTGTGCGAAATGGCTTAAATAAAAATGTTCATACTCTTCAAAAATAAAATTATCTCTGTCTGTAAAAATATTGTCGGGATTTACATCCCATTTCCATTCGTCGCGCAGGAAATTTATAACTTTCGTATATCCCCAGAACGCCGTGTCTCCCGTCCAATGGTTGTCGTTTTTGTAGAAGATTTCCGAGAGAGGCACTTCCTTGACTACATCTATACGTAAATCCATATAGTTTACGTTGTTTTCTTTCAAGCCCGCAAGGAACTTATCTGCGGCGTCGTTCGTGTAATCGACAATCCCTGCGGGTAATACCGTTATCCCTCTCAGTACTTTAAACGGCGCTTGAACGAACAGCACTTCCGTTCCTTTCGCCGTAACTGCGTCACGGAACTCAACCATATTCTTTATGTACAATGATACGTCAACTTCTTCGTAGACGACTTGAAGCAGCCTGTTGTTGTCTTTGATGGGTATATTTGAATTATCCGCTTCGTAGACCTGATTCACTACATCCCTGCCTTTGTTGAACGCCGGATAGCTGCCATTCGGGTTCAGCAATGTTATACACAACTCATACGAGGTAGTTGAACGAATCAAAGAAATAACCGTTTCGCCAGTGAAGTTTCTAACATCGTACGCGATAACTTTGTCGAAATTGTCGGCAAACATTGCAAGAATCGATAAATCGTCGAGATTGTGGACTACGATTACATTTGCGCCTTTGCCGTAGCCGTTGTCGCATGAGATATTCGTCGTCATTTGATCCGGAGCAAGTTTTTGGAAAATAATTTCGTCGTATTTGCCTGATACCGCCGGAACGTTGCCGCTGTTGCCGTAATATCGCGTGCGGTAGTCGTAATCGTTCGCAGGCGCGAAATATGTATAGTCCTCTTTGTATTCGGCCTGCACTGTTACGGATTTGTAGTACGAAGCATTGTCAACCGCAGAACCGTTCAGCAACAAGCTGTAATAATCCGGCATCAATTGCACTATTCGCTTCATAATCTCCAGATTACCGGCGGCGTTGATAGCGTTATTGTGCTTGTAAAAATAATCTTCCGGCGAATCTTTGAAGATTTCGGAGAGGTCAAGAACGTCAACGAACTCATCTTCGAGTAAGTCGTATATTACTTTCAGGTTCTCCTGCGTGTAGTCGTTATCAATACCGAAACTCGTGTTTTTATCCGGCAGTTTTACGTATAACATCGGCACGCGGTTGGTGTATAAGGCATAATACAAATTTTTAATATCCAGTGCTTTGGCGGATAAATCCGCTTTTTGATAAGGCTCAAATATATATCCTTCTTCAGATTGTTGGATATCTCCGGTTTCCGCGCCTTCACCGCTCGGTGTTTGGTTGCCGCATGACGACAGTAATAATATAAAAAGTAAAATTATTAAAAATTTTAATTTCAAAACAAAATTCCCCCATAAAAAAGCTGACTATATTATACCGCGCATAAACGGTTTTGTCAATTAATCAGCTGTATTTTTATTTATTTTCTGCTGAAGGAAATAGAAGTCATCTTTGTTAGAATTAAATATATCGGTTTAAATAACACCAAACATACGATAAAGTTCGCGACTCCGTGAATTAAATCAAACGTTATTCCGCTGATCCACCAGGAAACGGCGTAAGCCGGTCCGCCGATAAAAAAGTATGTTATAGCGCATAACGCGCCGAAAACCAATCCGAACATTCCCGAAACGCACGCCCATAATATTACGGAATCGATTTTGCTTAACAGCGTTACCACGACGAACAATACCGTCCACACGTAAAGATATGTGAACCACCATTGCCCGAATCCGTATATAAGACCCTCAAGAATCGCGAATATGTAGATGATGAACAGCGTTTTCCATTTGAAAACCAACGTGTAAATTATTACAAGAAGCGATACAAGCTCGATATTCGGCAAAGGCGCCGCGACAACCTGCACGGTCAGCAGTATCGCGCTCATCAATGCGACGATTATTATATCTTTGATTTTCATTGTTTTAAAAGTCGTAACCGATTGTAAACCTGAGTTCGTATTTGCCGCCGTCTTTTACTACGAGCTCACCTATTCCGACCATCGCGAATTCGCCGTCCGCATACAAGCTCCACCATTCTTCTTTTGATGTATCTTCCTCAATACCGTTTACAGTACCGACCATTCCCCAACTGTTATAACCAAGCGTGATTTGCCCGTCGCCTTCGATTGCGCCTTGGAGATATTCCTCTTCCGTTTTAATTTTGTAATCTGTTTTCGAACCGTCCGCCATTATAACGGAAACGGTTATATTTTTAATTCCCTCTACGGGCTTCTCTCTGAATAAGAACCACACAGTTCCCAATGCCGCGGCGAGTACCACAAACACCGCGACGACAATTATAATAACCTTAGTATTAGTTTTCTTTGCTTCCATAATATTAATATCATTCCTTCATAAATTCGTTATATTAATATTATAAATTAAAATTCCGCAAAGGTCAAACTAAAACCAAGGTATCAGTAGAGTATTTTTAGTAATATATTATGTTGTTTCTAACAATGCTTCAATTTTCGCCGAATCAACCTGATATATTAACCCTGAACCGTTGATTAAAATGTAATTTTCAGTTGGGTTTATACTGAATGAAAATTCGTGGTCTACATTTATACTTGACGCCATCGAGCCGTCTGTATTGGTAACGTTTGATTTTTCAACGTATTTTACATCTATCTTAATATCAAATTCGCTTGCGCGGTCGTAGTGAATAAGATTATTTAATGTTACCGCGCTTATATTTTTGCCGAAACTGACAGTATCTTCAATTTCCACTCCGTTGATTTCACAGCTTTTAACCGTAAACGCGTCCAGATTAAAGTTAGGAATCGTATCTCTTACCGCCAAATCCAAAAACTCATAATCGAAATACGGAATCAATCCGCTCATTATCATATATACGGTATCCGTGCCGGCGACATTGAAATAATATTGGTCGTTGTACGTGTTTAGATTGCCGATGTGATATGTTTTCGTGTACGCTTCTTCTTTTTCGGGCTTGAACGTTACGGTTATGGTTAGAAACGGTTTATCCAGTCCGAATTCAGTAAAGTTATCTCTGCTTTCCTCAACGGTTCTTTCGACCATTATCTTTGAAATCGCGCTCGACATATATTGCAGAATGGTTTGTTCCACCGGAAATCCCCTGTCGCCTTTCAGATACCATTTGTATGCTATTTCGTTAAACTCGAACGCTAACGGAATTCCGTTCAAGGTGTATGATAAGGCTACGACTGTCCGCGGATCGTCGTCCGCGATTAAGACTTGGGTATTCAGTGGCTGTTGAGGTCTATTCACGTTAGGGTTCGGCATATTCGATATTAATACATACGCGAGCATAACTACGGCAAGCACCGTTATTAATCCGATTAATACGACGGAACGTTTTTTCATCAACGTTTCCTCCTTTTAAACCATACGACAAATCCAATCCCAAGGAAAGCTAACGGTATTACTCCGATAAATATTACGCTTAAAACATTCGCGGTCATTTCACTCATCATCAGAGCCGCTACCTGCAACGGTTTGCTCGCGACGGTTATCGACGCTTTCTTTTCCGTCATCCATGTAAGTCCGGTTAAAAACAATGTGGAATTGGACCCCGAAGTCATCATGTCGGCGGATTCGTCTATTATCATCGGCGAGGTATACCATATCAATTTAGTCGTCCTGCCTGTCGGCGACGGTTCCGTTACCATGGAGGCGACGCTGAACACCCTTTCCAAATCGTCTTCTTCCAATTCTAACGTTTGAAATTCGCCTGTTTTTAGATATGCGCTTGCCGTCGTGAACAATAACGGCGTAACTTTAAGCGTACTGCGCGGTAACGTATCCATTGTATACATCCCTATATTTTCGCCCATCAAAACGTAAATATTAGTAGACGGAAGCATATTGATAATTTCGCCGCTGCCAAGTTTCGGAAGCAGGAAATACGGCGTATAATACCAATTATTATCGCTTCCCTCAATTACTAATCCGTGAGTTAATTGAAGCCCGTACTGCGCGGCGATTCTGTACAGGTTCGGTAATTCCGTTTGCGTATAACCGGAAATCACCGTCATTTTTCCACCGTTCGCAAGGTATTCTAATATTATTTCGGTTTCATCAAAATTCAAATCATATTGCGGATAGTAAATCAACAAACAGCTCGCGTCAGCCGGAACTTCTCCGAACGCGAAAAGATTCAAATCCAACAAATCGTAATTATCGTCCGAAATGTATTTTCTCATGGTGTCCGGAAAAGCCGGTTCGCCGTGCCCGCTTAATAAATATATCGTAGGAATGTCCGAACTCGATACATAATCAAGCACGCTCGTTATTTTGCTTTCGCCGTCAAATGTTGAACGAATATCATAATTTCCCGTTTGCTGGTTGATATAATATTCCGAAGCGTATATCTCATGGTAATCGACTAACTTCGTCCGCTTATCGCTGACGACTATTACACCGCCGTCTTCGCTCATGAATTGTTCAGTCGTATGCTGCATAACGAAATTCGGCTGCATTACAGGATCGATTCTTTGCAGTTTTATTTTGCTGTTGAACGATGTGTAACGCTCCAAGAATTCGGTAATTGTTGTATCTTCCGACGATGTGACGTAATACATCGTTATATTTGTGTCAATTTCTTTTATCAATTTGATTGTTTCGTCTGAAATCGAATACATTTTCAGATTGCTCGTGTCGAATTTGGTATATATTGCCGGAATACGGATAACGATCAAATTTACGACAACTACAATCGCTATGACAGCTAAAGAGATTATTGTGCTGTAGCCGCCTATACGCACATATTTATTATTGAGTGATTTTCTTATTTTATTTATTTTCATATATATTTACCTCAGCTCCATCTACGTTTTTCAATAGACTGGACACTCAAAAAGATGAATATGACGATGACCGAAAGATAATAAACAACCGCGGTTAGGTCGAACAGACCGTATATGAAACTATCCACGCGGTCGAAAAGTGAAAGCCATGTCATAAGCGATTGAAACGCGCCGCCGAACCATATCCTGTTGAATTGATATACTATCGCCAGTATTATTTCGCTTACGGCCGCTACGGTGAACGCTATCCAGTAGTTTTTAGTCATCAGATATACCACAAGCGAGAACGCAAGCAATAACGCCGCGAAACCGATATATGAAGCCTGCGCCGTCTGCGGCATCATCGATGTTAATCCTCTCATCAAAAACAACGCGAGCAATACGCCGAAACTCATTACGGCGGCGATCACTTGGCTTTCCGTTAGAGATGACAAGAACATTCCAATTGATATAAGCGCGCAGCCAAGCAGGTAATATCCGAGCAAACCGCTGAACGCTGACAGGAAATATACCGTACCGAAAAATGAAAGGACTATCGGGTATAACGCCATAACGCAAATCGGGATCAGATATACCGTACACATCGCCAAATATTTGCTGATTACGATTTGGCTCATGCTGACAGGCAGCGAAAACATCAATTGATCGGTTTTCGCGCTCTTTTCTTCAGCCATGACGCGCATCGTGAGTATCGGCACAATCAACAGCATAATTAAATTAACGTTGCTGAGTACGACCTCAAACGCCGGATACCTGCCTCTGAAATTGGTTGCCGCAGCGAATATACCGGTTACGATAAGCAGGAACGCGATGAATATATAGCCTATCATACCGGTAAAATATGATTTCAATTCTCTTTTATATACTGCACCCATTAGTTATCATCTCCTTTTTTGCCGAACATCGATTCGTATTCCTCTTCATCCTCATCATCTTCTTCGTCTTCATATAAATCATCTTCTTTTATGACTTTTTCTTTGAGAAGTTTCGCTACTTCGCTTTCGGTTTCGTCTTTAGTAAGCCGCAGGAATACATCCTCAAGCGATAAATTTTCCGTAACCATCGATAGTATCGGGCAATCGATTTCGCTGAACTTGTAGAATAGTTTTTCTCTGATGTCAGCTTCGAGACCTATCGTTATTTTCAGATGGTTGATGTTTTCATCGGTTTCCATTTCGTACTCAAGAATTTCAGAAATATCGTTGAGCGCCATCCGTATCTTACCTTCCGCGCCTTTCACGGTGAGCAATATCGTACTCTTGCCCGTATAATTAACGCTAAGGTTTTCGATTGTGTCGTTGGCTACCATATTGCCGCGCGAGATTATTATAACGTGGTCGCAGATCGCGCTGATTTCCGAAAGTATATGGCTGCTGAGGATTACCGTGCATTTCTGTCCGAGCGAATGGATAAGCTCGCGGATTTCGATTATTTGCTTCGGGTCGAGACCGACAGTCGGTTCGTCGAGGATGATGACTTCCGGGTCGCCGAGCATAGCCTGCGCGATCCCGACGCGCTGCCTGTACCCTTTGGATAAGTTGCGGATAAGCCTGTCCTGCACGTCTTCGATCTGCGTGATTTTCATGACTTCATCGAGTTCGTCGTCGATTTCACCCTTATCAACGCCCTTTGCTTCCGCGACAAAATACAGGAATTCATACGGCGTCATATCCAAATAAAGCGGTGGTTGTTCCGGCAAATACCCGATAAAATTTTTTACCTTAACGGGTTCCTCGAAAATATCGAGTCCGTTGATAAGAACCTGCCCTTCAGTAGCCGCAAGACAACCGGTAATAATATTCATAGTCGTTGATTTACCGGCGCCGTTCGGCCCGAGAAATCCATAAATTTTACCTTTTTCGACAGTAAAACTCAGATTGTTTACAGCGATATGCTCTCCGTATTTTTTTGTGACGTTTTTTACTTCAATCAAAAATTAAACACCCCTTTTTTAGAATCCCCCTCGGCTTCGCCGTATCCCCCTTTAGCAAGGGGGACAAGAAATTTGGTACCTCGCCCCCCTTGCTAAAGGGGGGATGTCACGAAGTGACAGGGGGGATTCTTTTATTTTATAATATCAATGTGATTGTTATGTGATTAATATATTACTAAATTTTTAAAATTCGAAGAATATTGTGAATTGTATCGAATAAATCTTTCTTTGAGCGCAGTTTTGACAGTTCAAACGGCAAAGGCGCGCGTTGGATACTGAATATCGACGTTATACCCATCTCATACGCTTCATCCGCATTGAAATCGTCGCCGACAGCTCCCGCAACAACAATAAACGGCACGCCTGCTTTTTTAGTTCGTTTTGCAATGCCGCTTACGGCTTTGCCGTGTATGCTTTGATTGTCAAACTTCCCCTCTCCGCCGATGACTAAATCTGCGCCGTTCAAATATTTGTCGAACTTTGCCGTATCTAATACAACATCGATACCGCTTTTGAGTTTTGAGTTTAAAAAAACATGCGTGCCGCACCCCATTCCGCCGGCAGCTCCGCCTCCGGGCATGGTTGATACAGCAGGAGCGAAAAATTGCGCGAAATGTCTTAAACCTGCGTCTAACCTTTCCACCATTTCCGCGTCCGCGCCTTTTTGCGGCGCGAAGATATGCGCCGCGCCGTTTGGGCCATACAGCGGATTGGTTATGTCGCACATCGTTGTAAATTCCGATTCGTAAATCTTTTTGTTGATGCCTGACATATCAATCCTATCAATATCGATAAGCGTTCCGCCGGCAGGAATAAAATCCGTACCGAATTTCACGCCCAACGCCGCCGCCATTCCCGTTCCGGCGTCGTTTGTCGCGCTGCCGCCGAGACCGATTATAAACTTCCGGAAACCATTTTCCAATGCGTGATTTATCAATTCACCCACGCCGTATGTCGTGGTGAGTTCGGGATTCTGCACAGACGTTAAAGTTAAACCCGCACACGCCGCCATTTCAATAACCGCAATATCGTCGAACTTACCGTAATAGCTGTCGATCATTTTAAAATCCGACCCTGTTACTTTAACATTAACATGTTGGGCATGGAACGCGTCGATCGTTCCCTCTCCGCCGTCGGCTATAGGTATTGAAATTATTTCTGCATCGGTTATAACGGAACGTATCCCTTCCGTTATTATTTTACAAACTTCGATTGCTGACAATGTTCCCTTAAATGAATCGGGAGCTATTATTATTTTCATAAATTATAAATTATATATCCTTTTTTATATATTATACATGTGTTCACACATTTTGTAAATATAAACCTTGACAATTATTAGCGAATGTGATAAAATATTAATGTATTAATTATGCAAACGTTTTCAATTTATTTTATGGAGGTATTTATAATGTATTATGATTTAGCCGAACATCCGGCCCGAGTGAAAAAACTTGCCGCATATCTGAACGATAACAATCTTGACTTTGCGATTATTTACTACGATGAAACAAATGTTGCCAACGGTTGGTATTTAACGGCGTGGTGTCCGCAATTCGAAAGCGGCTGCGTATTGGTTTCTAAGGACGGCAAAGCCATGATCCTCGGCGGTCCGGAAAGCGAACCTTTCGCAAAACAGGACAGCGCGATCAAAGAAACCCGCAATCTCCCCGTGTTCATGGTTCCGGACGAGGAATATCCGAACGCGACGATTATTACTTTCAATGATTTATTTAATGAACTTTCCGGCGGAGGAAGTATTAAACGCGTCGGTATCGTCGGCATGGGGCAAATGCCTTACGGCGTTTACACATCAATTGCCGAAAGTTTTGCGGGCGTTGAACTCGTTGACATCACCGACGACTATCTCAAGTACAGAGTCGTAAAGAGCGACTGGGAACGCGCGCAAATCAAAGCGGCGTTCGGTCTCGCTGACCTCTCTTACGAAAAGATGGCGGCTAAAATCGCCGACGGCGTGTACGAATACGAAGTAGCGGCAGCCGGCGAAGCGGCGGCGCGTATGAACGGCGCGATCAATTTCGCGTTCCAGGCGATTGTCGGCAGCGGCAAACGCGCGAACGCAGTCGTTCCGACCGCGTCCGATAAAAAGATGATAGCGGGCGAATTGGTTATGCTCGGGCTTGCTCCGCGCGTTAAAGGTTACGCGGGCGTATTCGGTCACACTTTGCCTGTCAGCGGCAAATACACGGACGCACAGAGAGACGCGATGAAACGTATGCAGGAAGTGCTTGTTATGACCCGCGACGTGTTGATTCCGGGCATAAGCGGCAAAGAAATAGATGTATTCGGACGCAAACATTATGAAAAACACGGATTAACGAAATATATAGTTTGTCCGTTTGCGCACACGATAGGACTAATGGAAGCGGAAGCTCCTTTCTTCGGTCCGCACAGCGAAGATATTATTGTTCCGGGTATGACGGTATGCGTTGACGTTAGCTTCTTCGGGCATCCCGAACTCTATGGCGCAAGAATCGAAACAGGATACGAAATCACCGAAAAAGGTCCTGTGCCGTATTCAAAGAAAATGGAAGACATTTTGTTGAGTGATTTATAATATTTTATGAAACGTTTTTTGATAATTATACTTTTATTGGGAGTTTTATTGTCTGCCTGTTCTCAAACCGGGAACGATCCTGAATCTGTAACAAAGTTAGAAGAAACTTCATTATTGCCGGAAGAGGAAAATATCGACAGCCTTGCGGCCCGTCAGCTTGTAAGCGACGGGCTCCCGGCGAAAGATTTCGGCGGCGACCGTTTTTTAATCGCTACGCAGACAAGAATGATCGACGACGTTTACGTTGAAAATTTAACAGGCGACGTTATCATTGATACGGTTTACGCTCGCAACATGGCGATTGAGGATAGGTTCAATGTGAAGTTCAGTTCGATCGACGGCATTTATACCCAATTGAATTCTATGCTTGAAAAAGCTGTACTCGCAAACGATGATTTTTGCGATTTGTTCTTCGGTCAGGCGTATTATACATGCGGGATTGCCATGAAGGATTTACTGCTCAATTGGTATCTTGTCCCGCACATTAACTTTGCTCAGCCTTGGTGGGCAAGAAGTTCAGTGGACGATTTGACGTATAATAATAAAGCGTTTATCGTAATCGGTGACTTTTCATTGTCGGCGATGTACGCGACTTATTGCATGTATTACGACAAAGTTGTCGCGGAGGATTACGGCATAACCGATATGTACGGTACGGTAAGCGAAGGCAAATGGACGATCGACAAGTTATCTGAACTGACAAAAGACGTATACCGTGACCTTAACGGCGACGGAGTTAAAGATATCGGCGATTACTACGGCTTCGCGACCGATCCTTGGAGCAATATCAGCGCTTATTTATACGCTTTCGATAACCCCGTAATGTCTAAAGACAGCGCGGGCGTTCCGCGATTGGCTGTCAAAACAGACAAAATCAATTCTATCGTTGATAAACTCCGCGATTTGTGTTATGAAAACGCAGGCTCGTATTTTGATATGTCCTATAAAGGCGCGCACGGTTACGCTGAAGGATTGTCGCAGGATATGTTCCAGAAGGGTTCCGTACTTTTCGCCAACGGCTACCTGCAAATGTCCGTTTCTCACTTCCGTAACGTTGAGAACGAATACGGAATTATCCCGTACCCGAAATGGAACGAAGCTCAGCCGAATTACCACTCGAATGCCGACGGCTTCCACGGTATTCTCGCGCTGCCCAAAAACGCGGTTGATCTCGATAAAATCGGCGTAATCACGGAAGCGTTATGCGCCGAAAGCTGGAAGAGCGTTTTGCCGAAATATTACGATGTAGCCCTCAAAGTCAAAGGTGCTCGCGACGAGGAATCCATTGCCATGATAGACCTTATTATGGACGGACGCGTATTCGATTTCGGGTATTTTTACGATAACGACAGGGGAATGGCCGGAGTATTGGTGCAGATGATACAAAACCGGAATACGGGATTTGAGACTTATTACGCCGCTAACGAGGGAAAAGTTATGGCGCATTACAACAGCGTTCTTGAAATTTTCGAAAAAGGAGATTCTTAAAATTTTGAAACGTTTACTGATAATAATTATTTTTTTAGGACTTTTATCATTATTGCCTGCTTGTTCCCAAACCGGAATCGATTCAGAATCTGAAACAAAATCAGACGAAACTCCGTCACCGGAAACAAATGAAACTGCATTAGACAGTTTTGCCGCGCGTCAGCTTGTAAAAGACGGATTGCCGGATAAGGATTTCGGCGGCGACCGTTTTGCGATTGTGACTCAATCGCACATGATTGACGATGTATATATCGAAACCGAAATGGGCGACGTCATTCTCGACGCGGTTTACGCGCGTAACCGCGCGGTTGAGGAAAGGTTCAACGTTGTAATCAGCGCGATCGACGGTACTTATGGCGCGAACAACGCTTTTGTTTCGAAAAATGTACTCGCCGGCGACGACGTTTTTGAACTTATGTTAGGTCAGGCGGTCGCTACAAGCGAGCTTGTTTTAAAAGATATGATGCTTGACTGGTATCTACTGCCTTACGTTAACTTCGCTCAGCCGTGGTGGGTAGCAAGTACGGTTGATGATTTGACATACTGCGGCAAAGCGTATATCGCGATCGGCGACTTTTCATTGTCGGCTATGTATGAGACCTATTGCGTTTATTACGATAAAGTAGTTGCGGAAAACTACGGCATAACAGACGTATACGAAATCGTAAACGCCGGAAAATGGACGATCGACAAGCTGTCAGAGCTTACAAAAGACGTATACCGCGACCTCAACGGCGACGGCATTAAAGACATTGACGATTACTACGGATTTTCAACCGATCCGAGCAGCAA
>WREN01000011.1 GCA_009779295.1 Oscillospiraceae bacterium
ATATATAAAATTTTGCCTGTGTATGCGTTCAATATTATTACACCTACTTAATTTTAATTTATTAAATTTTTATCCGCCGCCGGGGAAAATTGGTAACAACGCTATAATATCGCCCGGCTGTATGTTGAGGTCAAGCGTGTCCTCATGATTGATAATATTTCCGTTTATCAAAATCGTTACGTCTTCTCTTATATTTTTATTTTCGCTTTCGAAAAGCTCGTCCTGAAGATCAAGTTGCTGCAGCAATTGATAAACCGTCATGTTTGCGGAAACGTCCATTTGTTCCTCGGACTTTTGCGCGGCGGCTCTGATAGACCCGTAGTATTGGATTCGGATTTCCGACATGCAATCTACCCCTTTCCAATATAATATTATACAGTATCAATGTTATTTTGTCAATATAATAACGAATTTTCTCTTTACAAAAATTATTAACCGTGATATAATTTTTTTAAAAGGAGAAATTTAATTATGGTAACCTTTTATTCGAAGCGCAACAAAGTTTTTCTCCGCGATAATATCGTGGAAAAACATTTCAATACAATTGAATCCGCGTCATTCGAAGCCGCGATGCTTGAAAAATTATACGCGGCGAAGGTTCGCGTGCCGAAATTTATCGCGCAGGAAAATAACGTAATCAAAATGTCATATATTCCGGGCGAAACGATTCCGGATTTATTGGAGCATGAGTTTGATACCCAAAAAGTCGCGGACGGAATCGTAAAATGGTTTGCGGATTTTTACCGAGCGGAAAATTTCCGCGGCGACGTCAACGGCCGTAACTTTTTGTGGGACGGCGAAAATATCTGGGGCGTTGATTTCGAAGAAGAGGTTTTTGGAGTTAAGGAACAAGATTTCGGGCGGCTTATCGCGTTCATATTGACGTATACTTCGCCGCACATTCACATTAAGACAGAGTTTGCGGACAAAATGTTCCGGGAATCTGTAAAAACATTCAATTTTGATAAAAACTTGATTAACATATATCGCGAACAGGAATTAAATGACATGTGTGAACGTCGAAAATTAACTTGACTTTTCGACGTTTTTGTGATATATTGTGTTAAGGAAAAGAAGTGAAAAATTTAAAGATGTACTATTTTTTAACGATTTACGGAATCGTCGCCGTCGTCGGTGTACGAATATATTCGGCGCGGCGTTTTATAAAGTTCAGGGATATTTTAACGAAAACCGCGTCCGCGACGCTGATCTCCGACGGTATTATGATCGTACTGTTATTATTTTTAATTTTTGAATTATTTTATTTAAAATTACGCATTATAATGTTTGTTTTATTTTTAACTGCATTTATCTTTAAACTTGTTTTGAAATCGCGTAACTTTACGCGGTTTCGCCACGACCATAAATTAAATCACGGCTTCAAATCTGATTATATCCTCACCGAGGGAAAAGTTTCGTTCGTTTACTACAATCAGGGCGACTGCCGCTGGCGTGATTTCCCCTACAGCGGAGAGAGCCTGAACCTCGAATTCACGGGCTGCGGACCGACGACGTTCGCGATGGCGGCCGCTACGCTGCTCGACGACCGAACAATCACTCCGGTGCAAATCGCTGAACTCGCGCAGGATATTGGGCTCAACCGCAGGGGTACGGAATACGAGTTTATGAAAGCGGCGGCGAATAAGATGAACATTCCGGTTAAACTGTACGATACCAAATACTGGAACGACGCGCTTGAGGAAGTTAAAAACGGCAAGCTGATGATCGTCGTCATACATGTTTTCGAGAATCTGTTTCACTATATAATAATCAGGCATATTTTAGAAGACGGACGGATATTGATAGCTGACCCCTGTAATTTCGCGGATTCAATTACGCCCGACAACGATTCGGCAATCAAAAAGCGGCTCCATGATGAAGACCTTCCCACATTATGCGTTTTGGGGTGAAAACCACCCCGTCAAATGCGTTGCATTTGCCACCCCTCCAAGGAGGGGAATGGAAACCGGCTGTCAAATTCCCCTCCTTGGAGGGGTGCCATCCGCAGATGGCGGGGTGGTTTACTCGATGCGTATTAGGTTAGAGGAGGAGGTGAAAAAATGATGAAAAAAGTTTTAATCATATTTATATTTATCGCAGTCATTATGATATTTGCAACCGGATGTTCAATGTCCCGCACGGCAATCACCGCTGAACAATTTGCAAAAAAGGCCGAAGAAGCAGGTTATTTCATACAGGATTATATCGAATATATATCTGCTGATGTAGTTTTAGATTATTTAATAGCTATTAGAGGTACGGAAGAAATCGATTACCAAATTGAATTTGTAGTCGTTTCCACGGTTGAACAGGCGATAACCGATTATAACAACAACAAAGCAGATTTCGTAGCGCAAAAGACAGGAACTTCTTCGTATGCAGACGTTACGATGGGCAATTACGCATACTACGTTCTGACGACAGGCGGAAGGCATTACGTTATATCCCGCATTGAAAACACGTTTATTTATATAAACGCGGAAGAACAATACAAAACTGAAATCAGCGATTTTCTAAAAACAATTGGATATTAAGGGAGGTATAAAAATGAAAAGGCTTTTAATTATCGTTTTAGCTGTAATCATGTTAATCGGATGTTCCGCGCCGCGCACGGCGATAACTGTTGAGGAATTTATAGCGAAAGCGGAAGCGGCTGGGTATACTGTAGAAAATAGAATGACTGAAGAAACTGAAAAAGCAGGATTTGTTAAAGAAGCGTATGTAGCCTACAAAAACTCATATGAAATTCCATTTGCAGTTGCATCTACGCTTGAAGGAGCAAAAGAAGTTTCTACAAAAATAATAGATTTATATAAAGAAATGAATAATACATATAAAAAAAGTGGAGCTGCTACTGCATCCACAGAAGTTACAAGGGGAAATTATGCCTATTATTATCTTACGGCTGACGGAAAATATACCGTATTTTCCGCATTGATGACACATACATAAACATAGTCGCGGACGAAAAATACAAAACCGAAATTGACGAATTTTTAAAACTAATAGGATATTAAGGAAAGATAAATTATGAAATACTACGCAGATTTTTCGCGGAGCAAATGGAATCCCGACGACTTTTGGCACGCCGGATTCTATTCGATACCGCACAGGAAACCCTTCGAGCAGGAGGACGACTGTATCACGAACGGTCTGGCTCCGGATTTCTTCAAGCCCGATCCGACAAAGATGGTAAGTGACGCCGAAATAGCGGGAATGGATCACAACGATTTCGCCTTCACGGCTTATATCACTAAACAGAAGTTCGTTCCTACCGTTAATATAAAATCGGATTTCTCGTTTGAAAGTTTCGGCGCGCCCACGTATGCATACGGTACAGGTGTGGAGAAAGATGAAGAAATGTACGTTTATCAAACGCAGGTCGAAGTCACGCTTTGGGAAGAGGGCATAAACTACTGGCATATAGAATTAAAGCCGGAAGAAAAAATCCATAAAGTTACGTTGCTTAAACACGACAAATTCGAACTCGCAGGCGGTCGCCATTATATCGAAATTGATTTCACGAAGAACGGAATCAGCGTAAATCTCGACGGACGCGAATCGAATTTAGATTTCCCGTTGTTTGATGAAGGCTACGTCGGTTTTATCGGCTGCGAAGGCATGAACCGATTCTATTACTTGGATATTGAGGAGAAAGATTAAATGTATAATTCATTCAGACCCGGGCAAGTTTGGCTCGACACAAAAGGCGAACGAATCCACGCGCACGGCGGTTCGGTATTCTATATGGACGGCGTGTATTACTGGTACGGCGAAAATAAGGAGAAGTCCGACGGAACAAACGGTATTTGGCATTGTGGAGTTCGCTGTTATACCTCGGTTGATTTGTACAACTGGGAGGATAAGGGTTTAATCATTCCGCCCGAATCGGACAATCCGGAATCGTCGTTACATCCGTCGGCGTGCATGGATCGACCGCACATCATTTACAACAGATACACGAAGAAATACGTTTGCTGGCTGAAAATAATGAACCGCGACGGTACGCAGAGCGAAACCATCCTGACCGCCGACGATATTTTAGGTCCGTATACGAAAATCAAAGAGGGCTTGCGTCCGCTCGGAATGAGCGCGGGGGATTTCGATCTCGTCGTCGCGCCCGACGGCAAGGCGTATTATTATTTCGAGCGCGTCCACAGTGAAACTATCTGCGCCGACCTGACGAATGATTACACGGACGTTACCGGATATTACTCGACGCATTTCCCGCGCAAATGCCCGCCGTTCGTCCGTGAGGCGACTTCGCATTTCTACCGCAACGAACTGCATTATCTCGTAACTTCAGGAACGACAGGTTATCTCCCGAACCCGACGGAAGTCGCCGTAGGCGATACTTGGCACGGTCCGTACCGCGTTTTGGGCAATCCGCATCCGGACGATGGGACGAATACTTCGTATCACAGTCAAATCGCTTCGGTGTTTAAAGTGCCGAACAAAAAGGACTTGTATATCGCCGTAGCCGACCGCTGGATGCCGGAAAACATGGATTTAAAATATGAAGAATATGTAGCGGTATTTGAGCAGATGTTTTGCCCTGTACCTGAAAAAGCTCACTTGGTTACAGAGTGGAATAAGAAACCGCCAATCATTTACAACACATCTATAGCGGATTATGTATGGTTACCGTTCCGATTTGACGGCGAAATGGGCTATCTCGACTGGTTAGACGAATGGAAACTGGAAAATTTTGATTAAATTGTAAAATAAATGCCGGTAGAAATTATTTCTACCGGTTTTTTTATTTGGGTATTAAAATTTACATATTTTTCACATTTTTGATTTTTATAATATGACATACTGTTGTCATATTGTGTGTGGTAGAATGAATAAAAACCATAAAAAGGAGCAAAAATTTTGAAAATTTCAATCAACCAAGCGGAAATTCTAAACAAAATCACAGACAACGTAGAAAAAGCCATTTTCGGCAAAAGGGAAGTCATCGAACTCGCGATCTGTTCGTTCTTATGCGGCGGTCACGTTTTGATCGAGGACGTTCCGGGCGTCGGCAAGACGAGTTTAGCGGCGGCATTAGCGCGTTCGTTCTCATGCAGCTTCCGCCGCATACAATTCACGCCGGACATCATGCCTTCCGACATCACCGGATTCACGATGTACAATCCGAAAACGGGCGAGTTCGAGTATAAAGAAGGATTGATAACCGCGCAGATAATCCTCGCGGACGAAATCAACCGAACTCCGCCGAAAACGCAGTCGAGTTTGATGGAAATCATGGAAGAGAATCAAAAAACTGTAGACGGCATAACGTATCAAATGCCGAAACCGTTCATCGTACTCGCTACGCAGAATCCCGTCGAGTACACCGGAACGTACCCTTTGCCGGAGGCACAGCTTGACCGTTTTTTCATCCGTATCTCCATCGGCTACCCGTCCGACGCAGTTGAGAGCGATATGCTCACCATTTTAAACGGCGGACGCCCGATCGAAACGTTGACTCCTGTCGCAACCGAAGCAGATTTGATTGCGCTCCAGAACAGTTTGAGCGAAATTTACGTCGATAAAAAAGTAAACGGTTACATAATAGATATAATCAACGATACGCGAAAGAATGAAAACGTTATGTTAGGCGCGAGTCCGCGCGCGTCATTCTGTCTGTACAGAGCGGCGCAGGCTTGGGCGATGTACAGCGGACGCGACCACGTTCGTCCGGACGACGTAATCAAAATGGCTCCACCGGTATTGGAACACCGGATTGTCATGAAGCAGGAAGCGAAAATGAAAAAAATCACGCCGGCAATGGTTGTTAAATCAGCCGTCGGAAACGTTAAAGTACCGATGTGAGGTGCATATGTTTAAGAATCGCATAATATACGGAATTGTATTGTTGATGGCCGCAGTTTTCGTCTTTTTATTTGAGGATCGCGTAACATATGCCGTTTTATACGCGGTATTGCTCCTGCCTGTAACGTCGCTGATAATATTAATTTGCGCAAAACGAAATATAAAAATTTCCGGCGAATTGGAATCGGACACCGTTAAAAAGAACGAACCCGTTAGGTATACTTTACATATTAAGAATAATAATTATATATTAAATTTCCAAACGAAAGTTGTTTTCGGAAAAAAACTGAAACAATTCGTCAAAATTCCGAAAATCAATTCAGTTTTAATTCCTCCGCGCCAAAATATCGATTACGATTTTGAATTAGTATGTGCATACAGAGGTATATATGAAGTAAACGCGGATTATCTGTTGACATACGATCCGCTGGCGTTGTTTAAATTCAAAATAAAAAATTTGAATAAATTGACATTGACCGTATTACCGAATATACATATTTTAGAAAATTTACCTGTTTCTATTAATACTGTCACAGAGATAACTAATATTGGAAATCAGAACACAGAAGATTATTCAGATTTTCCCGACTTTAAAAAATATTTACCGGCGGACGGTTTTAAACGTATCCATTGGCAGTTGTCGGCGCGGCGCGGAGAGTTGATTAGCAAGAACTATTACGCATCATCGAAAGCTGCGGTCGCCGTGATAATAAACAATTCGCGGCTGCCGGACGGTATGAAACCCATCGAAAAGATGCGCTGCGAGGATAATCTGATCGAAGCAGCGGTTGCGGTAATGGCTTACTGCAACATGCTGATGATACCGGTCTACATCGATTATATCGGAAATATGCGCGATTCGTCTTCTCTTGATTTTTCAACGTTATATGTTTCCGCGTCGGGTATAAAGTTTGACGCTAACGAAAACTTCGGCGATTTTCTTGACAAAACGATTGAAACGCGCCGCGACGCCGTGAATGTTTTTGTGATAACACATACGGATTGTGTGTGGCCGTATGACCGAAATATTATGGTTTTCCAGATATCGAACGAAATAAACATCGTGGAAAGGATAAAACTTGATAATGAAAATTAAAAAACTTACCGATGTATTGCTGCGCTTGTGCGTCGGTACGGTATTTGCATGGGGCGCGGTGTGCGGGATATTAAACAAAATTTACTATAATCCGCCGTACGGTGAAATATTTTTGCAGATTTTTATAATTATGTTTGCATTTTATATAGTTTTTTACAATAAATATACAGTGATAACGGTTTCCGTACTCGCCGGAGTGTTGTTATTAACGTTTTTATATAACCCGATTGCGGCGGAAATCGTGCAGAATATCATTGAATTCGCGAACAGAATCGTACTATACATCAGCGGTTACGAACCGTATCTGCCGATATATCAAACCGTTGTAACGGCAATGTTATGCGCGGCGGTTTCGGTATTTACGTTCGTGTTTACTTCTTTTCAAATCGGATTCTTTGCCGTGGCTGTATTTGCCGCAATCGAATACGGAATTCTGTTCGTTTCCGGCGGATTTGTAAATGGCTTGCCGTTTACGGCTTGCATGTCGGGCGTGTTGATTCTGCTCGCAAAGTATTTACACACCTCAGGGAAATTTAAAATGCGTCCGGTTGGAATAGGCGTGGCTGCGATTGTTGTAGTGTGCTTGGGAGTTTCGCAGTTATTGCCGATTCCTGAAAAAGGATTCGCCAACGCCGCCGTGAATGCCGTGATATACGAACCGTTCAAAGCGGCGAACAAATTCATATCGTCGTTATTCGCGCCGAAATACTTTTCGTTGAGTTCGACCGGTTATTTGCGCAACGACCGCATACTCGGCGGAGACGTATATCTTACCGACGACGTTGTTATGGAAGTAACAACAAACAAAGTCGGAGCATTGTATCTTGCCGGAATAGTTATGGATAAATATACAGGCAGTTCATGGGAGAACACGCTTACGGATGATAACGAATGTTCATTCAATGACCCGAATTATGAATTAATAGAGCGGATGTTCAGCAACCTGATGATCTCATTGATGACGGGCGAGTTCGAGGCGTTTGCTATGGCTATGGAAAATTCCGCGTTGTTTAAATACAGTATGCATGCGGACAGATGCGAATTTATCGAAGGCGGCACGCTCACGGTGCAAATGCAGCAGCATTTGTATAACATGAACGAAGCGGAAATCAACGTTTTAAACGGAAGAACATTTACTGTGTTCAAGCCCGAAATAGTTGTGGGAATCGAAAAAGATACGAATCCGCTTCCGTTAATCAAAGACGACGCCGGTAATTTGAACGCTGAGAAACTTTTGGCTAAAAATTCACCTTATACCGTTTATTACAGGGGCGATCCGCTATCAATGCAGGACATAAAATATTTAAGCAGGCAGGGAATTTTTACCGAAATGTATGAAGAGATTCAAGATTTGCACACGAAATATGATTTCAGTAAGTACCAGATTTCCGCTCTGCTGGACGAATCGCTGGACGAGGACAAATACAATATGCACATGATCAAAATGTATCCGGCAGAAGAGGATTACTTCGATCATGAAATATCTGTCAATTATGAAGATTTCCTTGCGGACGTACTGATCCCGCGCGCGGAATTAATACGAAAGCATTACACGCTGCTGCCGGCTTCAATTCCGAAACGCGTAGTTGATCTCGCAATCCAAATAACCATGCCTGACGATAACGATTATATGAAAGCGGCTACTATTTCAAGATTTTTGAAAAATTATCCTTACACGCTTACGCCCGGCGATACCCCGGAAGACCGCGACTTCGTCGACTATTTTCTGTTCGATCTGCAAAAGGGCTACTGCACATATTTCGCGTCGGCGTTTGTCGTTATGTGCCGCGCTGTAGGAGTTCCCGCAAGGTATGTCGAAGGCTATGTAACGCCGTCGAAGTTAAACGAACAAGGCATGTATGTAGTCACGAACAAGCATGGACACGCTTGGGGCGAAGTCTATCTGGAAGGGTACGGCTGGCAACGGTTCGACCCTACGCCTGCCGAGAATTCGGAAGGAAGGGTTAGAGTGCTGCCCGCCGCCGAAAACTACCCTCTGTTTGAGGAAGAAACCGGCGATATAATGACGATAAACGTTTACTCGGACGTTTTGAATATTTTTGACGAAACGGTTACAGAAGAAGCGTTAAACACGTTCAATCCTATATTATTCAACGTGAATACGGACGAACCCGAGCAGGACTTGGCTGGAATCTTTACCGTAAACCTGACGATCGCGCTGACGTTGATTATAGCCGCGTTTGTTTTATACATCGCGGCGCGGTACGTTTTCGCACGGATTGCCGTGAGCAGGATAAAGCATAAGCCGGCTAATGAGGCTGCCGTCGCGTATTATAAGATAATTCTGAAGTATTTGAGATTCTTCGGCTATAACAAAACCCAATACGAAACCGCCCATCAGTTCGCGGAAAGAGTGGACGTCGTACCGATGGGCGAAGTAGCGGATATGGTGTCGGCGGCGTGTTACGGCAATGCGCAGGTCGACGCGCAAAGGATCGATACAATTCGCAGTATTATAAACGAGCTGGAGAATAAAATAGGACGTTTCAGATATATTATATATTATACGAAAACCTTTTTGACAGCTTCAAGATAGCCGTAACCGAACATAGTGCAGGGCTCGAGATAACTCGTTTCCGTCCATTCGTTCCAACTGTTGATCGTAATGAGGGGAGCATGATCCGGTCGCGCGTCAACGTAATCGCGTGCAAGGATCAACGCTTTTTCGATTTCGTCGGGGGTGTTGTTTTTAACGACGCCCGGGCGGAACATTTCGAACCGCGGATTGTTGTCCCAACCGATAGAAACGTGAGCGTAGTAGGGAATCTTATACGCGGCGGAGAGACGTTCCCATTCGCCCTGAACGTCGGGCATGATGTCGCTGTACTCCTTGTCGATGTTTGTGAAATGGCAGTATTGGTAATGCGTCATGCCGTCGAAACCGAGCGTTTCGATGAGTTGCTGTTGAGTGCCGAGGTTAGCGTATACATGATCCGAATGGCGGCGCATTGTGAGCTGCAGGTCAAGACCGAGGTATCCGGCTTTGACCGTTTCATTTCTGAACCAGTCGAGTGCCGCTTTAGCTTTGTCAATGCCGCCCATTCCTTGTATGAATGTCAGCATTTCGTAAATCATGAACGACGGTTTGCCGTCGATTTTGTAATAAGTCTCCTGACAAAAATATTTTTCGATTACACGTTTGGCGAGTATTTTAAACTCGTCGAAATCTACGCCGCCTTTCCAGATCGTGCTCGAAACTTTTCCGGCGAGACGCTTGTCCCACGTTTGGTCGACGTCATGGTTCGCCCACATCAGATAAAACTTCATGCGGGTGTTGTTTTTCGCTTTAAGGAACCCATCGTTGAGACAGCCCTCAAGGAACGGCATACCGTCGTACCAGTACCAGTCGTATATGAAGATGTTCACGCCGTGATCCGCCGCCGCGTCGATCTGCATCGCCATGACGTAAGGGTCGGCTTCGTTTACGTAACCCCAAAGCGGGTAGCGCGGCTGCGTGTGCCCCTCGAACTTGGGCATGTTGGACATCACAGTCTGCCATTCGCCGATGTTGTCGGGCCAGAAGATGCGCGAACGCGGGTCGTTGTGATAGCTGGGCCAGATGTATGCAGCTATGTCGTATTTTTTTGAATTCATTTTTATTCACCTCAATTAAAGTATAACAAAGAATTAAATGGATGTCAATGTTGACTTTTTGATTTGGGTGTGATATAATATTTTACATAAAATTGCAAAACAAACAACAGGAGGTAAACAAAATGGCGGACAAAAATAAAAAATTTAAATTAATATTTATCATTCTGGCCGTCATTATCGGTTTATTGATTATTTTATTTATTATTAATCTGATTTTACAAAATGTAAGCGAATCTATATCTAAAATAAACAATTCTCCCGAAACGCAAAAAAGATATTATTATTTTTATGAATCGGACTATGACTTAAATATACTCGAAGATGAGGAATATCTTGATAAAAACAGGTATATTGAATATACGCAAGGCGCGGTTTCCATTTTAATTACAGACGGTAATTTTAATGAATACGGCAGACCGATAGAATTTTTCAATGAATATTTTACTGCGGTAATAAACGGCGACGCGGAAAAGTATAATACATTTTTTTCTGAAGATTATCATAGTGATTCAAATAATAAAAAATACGAAAAATTCACAATGCAGAGAATATATAATATTAACGTTACATTACTTTCGGAAACTGTAATCGAAGAAGGGAAATATTACGGTTATAACAGATATGTTTTTAAAGTTTCATATATGATAATGAAAAATGACGGTTCATTCCGCGACGATATGGGCAGCGACGGCAGCATACCGTTAAATTTTGAAATCTTAGATGATAAAAATAAAATTTTTATTAACAGCATATCGAAATATATATATATTTATGAGTAGAACAATTTTTAATTGAGGAATAAAAAATTATGAATATGTTGAGCTTTATGCCATATATATGGATAACCGTAGCGGTTTTGTCGCTGATAATTGAAGCCGCTTCATTACATTATACGGCAATATGTTTTTTACCGGCGGCGTTGACAGCGCTTATATTATCGCTTACAGGCTTAGCTCCGTATATACATATACAGGTAATTGTTTTTTTTATAACCGCAACCGCGTTTATTGTAATACGTTTTACGATATTGCGCGAATGGTTTAATTCAAACAGAAAAGATATCCCCCCTGAATCTCTTATCGATATGGACGCAATTGTAATTGAAGTAATTGACAGTTCAAAAAACACGGGTAAAATAAAAATAAAAGGGCGAATATATAAGGCAATTTCAAAAGAAGAGAATAAAGTATATAATATCGGCGTTATGATAAAATTACTTGAATACAAACCGAATGAAGAAACATTCGTTTGCGAATAAAATGAGGCGAAAAAAATCAAAATCAATAAAGTATATAAAATATATAATCAACTCGATGATATAAAACTGTGTCAATTGTTGTTTGTTATGTTGTGGGTCGTATATACTACAGCTTATATCGGCAGGGCTAATTACGCGGCTTCTATAGTCACAATAATTAAACAGGGTATATTTACCAATACGCAGGCAGGCTTGATCGGAACGATTTATTTTTTCTGCTACGGCGGCTGGCAATTGGTCAACGGTATGATAACGGATAAAGTATCTCCGTTTAAAATAATACTGATTGGGCTTACTGGTTCCGCTGTTGCGAATATTTTTATGGGACTAAACAGTAATTATGTCGTGATGGCTGTTATCTGGGGACTCAACGGAATCTTGCAGGCTATGATTTGGGCTCCGGTTTTGTATATCATTTCAAATATAATCCACAGCGATTTGCGGTACAAGGCGTGTTTGTACATAGCGTCAACGTTTCCGGTGGGAACTTTGATAGCGTATTTCCTCGCGATGATATGTTCGAATTTAAAATGGAACTATGTTTTTTTTATGTCGGCATCGATAATGTTTATCGTAGTATTTTTATTCTTTTTAACATATAAAAAAGTCAATAAATTACTGACATACAGAGAAGTTTCATCAAATGAAAAAACAAAGGAACCGTCGAATAAAATCAATATCAAATTAAGTAAGTTATTGGTAATTTCCGGCGTATCGTTAGTAATCGTGGCGGTCATGCTCCACGGTATGCTCAAAGAGGGCATTATGACGTGGGTACCGACGATGATTTCGGAAACATACCAAACAACCCCGGCGTTTTCGATATTCATCACGATGATACTGCCTATCATCAATTTAGGCGGTGCGTTCATTTCAACGTTTATATTTGAAAAGCTGAGTAAACGCAACGAAGTATTATCATCGCTGTTCATAATGGGATTTGCCGTATTGCCGTTGTCCGTAATATTGTTCATCGGCGAAATACCGTTGGCTGTCAGTATCGTCATGCTTTCGCTTACAACCGTTTCGATGTCGGCGTTCAATCATATATACATGACGCTCGCGCCGCTTAGATTCAAGAATTACAACCGTACCGCAACGATTACGGGAATTTTCAATTCCGTCACGTATTTAGGCTGTGCGACAGCGAATTTCGGTTTCGGATGGTTGTCGAATATATTCGGCTGGCGGAATTCGGTATTCTTTTGGATCGGAATCGCTGTGATAGCTGTATTCTTTTGCATGATATCGTTAAAGAACTGGAAAAAATTCACACAGAATTTGGATGAGGAAATATAAATGTTACATATAAATCGCGTTTATACTGTGTTAAATAAAAAAACTCCCGACCGCACGCCGATATTTGAATATGTTTTGCTGAATCCGCTTGCATCGGTTTTCGCCGGACGCGAATATTATGTGAATATATATGATTTCGCAAAAGAACAAGGATTAGATAAAGCGGTCAGGCATTACGCTGAAGACAGGGTGAAAATATCGCGTACTCTCGGTCACGATATGATGTGGGTTGGTCCGAATCCCGTTTTGGAACCGGCGCAGAAATTGATTTACCCCGATTACAATAATGATTGCGATTGGAGCGATCCTATAAGCGTTATCGAAACGCGGAATAAATATCTGCGTTTCCAAATCGAAAACGAAATTCAAGATGAGCAATTGATGCTCGTTTATGAATACATACGCGAAGAATTCAAAAAATACGAAATCGAATTGCCGTTCTTCGTGCCGGCATATTATCACGGCATAGGCGTGGACGTCGATCTGATGCAAGCGATGGCGCTTGCGCCCGAAGTGACGACGGAATATTTCCAACTACGAACCGAAACAGCGAAGAAGATGGTCGATTTATATATCAAACACGACATTAACATATTCGGCATCGGCGGAGATTTCGCGGGCAACCGCCCGCTCATTTCGCCGAAAATGTACCGTGAGCAGATAATGCCGGAAGTCAGAAAGACGGCTGATTACATCCATTCCAAAAGCGGATACGCTGTAAACGCTTCGGACGGGGATTTGTGGAGTGTTATCGATGATTTTCTGATCGGCTGCGGCGTTGACGCATATATGGAAATCGACCGCCACGCAGGTATGGAACTTGCGAAACTGATCGAGCGGTTTGGCAAGAAGGTAACGTTCTTCGGCGATATAGACTGCGGGAATACTCTGTCGTTTGCTTCGCCGAATGAGATAAGAAGGGATGTAATCCGATGCCTCGACGAGGGAAGAGCGGGTTCGCATTTATTCACTCCGAGCAACGCCATAACAAGCAGCATATCGCTTGAGAATTATCTTGCGATGGTGAACGCATACAGGGAATATTGGGGGATTGAAATCATAAATATTTAAAACACCCGCCGCCTACGGGCGGCACCCTCTTTAAAAAAGAGGGCAAGGATAAAAAACGTTCCAACCCCAGCCCTCTTTCGCAAAGAGGGTGCCGCCCGCAGGCGGCGGGTGTTTTTATTTTAAGAATTTCATAGAAATAAAATATAAATATACATGGAGGAAAAAAACAAAATGGAAAAAGGGAAATTAAATTGGGTATTCTGCGACGGAGATCTGCCGCCGAAAGACGACGGGTTGATGGACGCGCACGAAGCGTTGATGGTTTTGAATTTAAGCGACGAAGAGGCTGTTATCAACGCTCAGGTTTTGTTTGAGGACAAAGACCCCGTTGAGGATGTTATTTTGAAAGTACAATCAAAACGTGTAAAATGCTTCAGGTTGGATAAACCGCTCGGCGAATGTAATTATCAAATCCCGTTCGGGCAATACGCGCTTGTTTTATGCAGTAACGTTCCCGTGTTTGCGGTGTTCGGACGGCTTGATACAAGACAGACAAACATGGCGTATTACACGGTTCAGGGACACAATTTTTAATTTTTAACAATTTTATATATTACCCCAACGATTAACAAAGCAATCAAACTTACGCCGGCGATCAATATGATATTTAACGGCGTTTGTTTTGGTGCGTGTGAAACCGGAATACTTTCCGCCGCATTTTCACTTAACGTTTTTGCTTCAACTGATATAGTTTCTATAATAACATCGTCATATATGGCGTTGGTATCTTTTGTTTGCGAATACAACCAATCCCAGACTTCAGCATTTGAGTATGTAGGCGACCACGCGTCATGCCCGCCGCGCTTATATATAGTGTACAAAAATTTATCCGCGCCTATTTCATACATCCTTTCCGCAATCAAATCAGAGCCCGAAATCGGTACGATATAATCGCTGTCCCCGTGGAAATTCCAAATCGGCAAGTCGATCAACAATTCCGCTTTGCTTGAATCGCCGCCGCCGCAAATCGGAACCGCCGCCGCGAATAACTCGGTGTGCCGCGTTATCATATCCCAAGTTCCGTAACCGCCCATCGAATAGCCCGTGATATAAATCCGGTTTATATCGGCGTTGTATTTTTCGATTACGTCTAAAATGATTTTGTATACCGTTTGTAACGCATTTGATTCGGGAACGTCGTCGGTTGAGTAATCGCCCAGCGTCCAGTTCCAATTGACCCACTGCTCTTCCCACGGACATTGCGGCGCGATATAAATCGACGGATAATCGTAAAAATATCTGTCGGCAAAATATCTCGGCATAAACATGTGATTTAAGCCGTCTGATCCTCTTTCTCCGGAACCGTGCAAAAATATCAATACAGGATATTTTACATCCTCGTAATCTTCCGGAACATGCAAACGATAAACCAAATCATCAAATTTTTTGAACTCAAAATCCAATTCTTCCGCAGCGAAGATATTTGTATAAGTACAAAAAATTAATATCAATAATAATATTACAATAAAAAATTTATTCATATCGCTTCTCCCATAAAAAATCTTTAAAGCATAAAGTTTATAAACTTATAACTTTAAAGATTTTAAATTCATGTGATGTTTTCCTAAAACACGGTATCTTCATCGAGTATGACGATATCGTTTTCAGAAACCTCAAGCTCAGTATTATACGCGTCAATAACGGCTTTTTCAAGCAGAGTTCTGAATTCCGCGTTAATTGGGTGTACAATATCCCGGTATGTGTCGTCCGGATTTTTTCTGCTCGGCATTACAATAAAATATTTTTCCCTTGCGTATATTACTTTGACATCATGTACCGCAAGCTGATTATCAAATGTAATAGAAATAATTGCCTTCATCGGACCGTTTTCTTTAAATAGTTTTCGCACTTTGACATCTGTGATTTCCATGGTTTTAACCTCCCAAAAGCTGATTTTAATTGTCCCCACGGCAAATTGCCGACGGCATATAGCCGATGATATTATTATACAATATGAATGTTAATATTATACAAAGGAATCGAAATATTTTTTTGAATGAAATATATACTTTTTCTAAAATTCGGTGTATAATATTATTAACAGGAGTGATTTTTAAATGAAAAAAATATTTTTTGTCGGTATCGGCGGAATAAGTATGTCGTCGCTCGCGGATATTTCGCGGTTGAACGGACATACCGTTGCCGGATATGATTGGGTAAAAAAAGATATAACAGAAAAATTAATACAGAAGGGTATTAATATTTCGTATGAAAATCTGGCGGAAAATGTCGAAGGATATGATTTGGTTGTTTATACTTCCGCGATACCTGAGGATAACCCGCAATTGTTACATGCGCTTGAATTGAATATACCGTGCGTTAGACGCGATAAATTCTTAGGCGAGTTGATGTTGGATTACAAATATCGGATAGGCGTAGCCGGTATGCACGGAAAAAGCACGACGACGTCAATGATTTCGAATATTTATCTCAACACGGAGTTAGATCCGACGATAGTAAACGGTACTGAAATGGATGAATTGAACGGTTTGTACAGATTAGGAAGCAAAGAATATTTCATATTTGAGGCTTGCGAATACACGGATTCGTTCCTCGCGTTTTATCCGACGACAGCGGTTGTTTTGAATATCGAAATGGATCACCCGGATTATTTTCACAGCATGGATCACATTTTGGATTCATTCAAAAAGTATATAAACATCGCGGGAAAGTCAATTGTTAATTTAGATTGCGAAAATGTTAAAAAGATATGCGATACAAATTCAATAACTTTTGGTATAATTAATCCTGACGTTAATTACCGTTCCGTGAATATATCGTACAAACACGGTTTTGCGTGCTTTGATATTTTGCATGACGATGAATTTTTCTGCTATGTAGAATTATCAGTACCGGGAGATCATAACATTTATAACGCGCTGGCAAGCGCCGCCGCCGCTCATCAAAACGGCGTCAATGCGGAGCAAATCGCCTACGGTTTATCTGCGTTTAAAGGCGCGAAACGGCGGTTTGAATACAAGGGTATGTTTAACGGTGTGTATTTATACGAAGATTACGCGCATCACCCGTCGGAAATAAAAACAACGTTGACAGGAATACGGCATTTGGGTTATAATAAAGTATGGTGTATTTTTCAGCCGCACACATTCTCGCGGACGGCGGAACTTTTCGACGATTTCGCGAATTCGTTTGGTGAAGCGGATGAAGTTATACTTGTGGATATATTTGCCGCAAGGGAAACAAATCAATATGGGGTAACGTCTAAAATGTTAGCTGAAAAGATTGAAGGGGCGGTTTACTGCGACAGTTTTGAAAGCGCAGCGGATCATGTAAAAAATAACGCTGCCGCCGGAGATATTGTCGTTTTGATGGGCGCCGGGGATGTAAATAAGATAGGAGATTATTTATTATGAGAAGAACAGCGATTTTACTTTTGGTTTGCATGTCTTTTATGATATTTGCGGGAGGGTGCGATCTTGTAAAAGCGGGAG
>WREN01000012.1 GCA_009779295.1 Oscillospiraceae bacterium
ACGTTGAACGAAGCAATCTTCCGCGTAATTGCGCCGTAATCTCCGGATTTTTCGTAATAAGAAAGCGCGTCCGTCTGATAACCATTCGCGTCACACCATTCGCCCGCTGCCTGATATGTTTCCCTCTTATCTTCATCTGTCAGGAACTCATCCTGCTTCTGCCGCAGATATTCCAAAAACAGGTGATGTATCATATATGTATCCAAATGAAAATCATAACGGATATATGCGTTTACCAACTCCATTTCCTCTATAACTGTTTCATCCTCCGCCAGCGTTTTGATGAGACTGGCGGCAAGATGGTCTATCAGCGAAATGCGCAGCAGGAAACGCCAAAGCCGTCCTGAAAGCATTTGAGAGGTTTCGGCTTCGATCAGCCGGAAAATATTTTTCTTCATGGCTTCGAGCGCATAACGCTCATACTTCTGTTCTTTCATCAGTGAGCGCCCGATGAGGTTGACGGCAAATGCCCAACCCTGCGTATCGTCATAAATATTCCGTATATCCGCCTTTGTGACCGAAAGTTTAAGCTGATTGAAATATTCGAGAATCTCATCCTCAGTAAAGCACAGGGTATTTTCCTGTATCGTGAACACGCGCTCGCGCATCATCATGCCTATCAAGTTGAGCTCCGGCGCGGTGCGCGAAATGAGTAATAACGTCACGTTTGACGGAATCATGCTGACCGCCCGCTCAAAGAAACGGAGTACGGCGGTATTATGTATCAGATGAAAGTCGTCAAATATCTGGATATGTATCCCGGGCAGCGCGGCCAATCCGCGCATTACAGTGGTGTATTTCGCAAACGCTTCGTCGGTTTCAGGAAATCCGATCTCCGCAAGCCGCGCTCCCGTTTCCGGTCGGGACAAGGAAACGACGTTCGTGTAACTCTCCCAAAAACGCGTCGCGTTATTATCCCGTTCTGAAATTTGCAGCCAAATCGTATGCGCTTCGTTTTCCTGTAAAAAAGAATGTACCACGCGCGTCTTGCCGTAGCCCGCTCCCGCGCATACGACGACCAGCGGATAACTCATGGCGTCATCCAGAAGTTTATGCAGACGCGGGCGCTTCAGGCACGCGCTGCATTGGTTGAAACCGTTTATGCCGCCGTACTGATTTATGGTGTTTGTATTACTGCCAAAACATTGCTCCATAGACAGATTCATCCCCTTTCGAACATATCATACCGTTTCTATATCGGCGTAATCATGGAAAACAGAAAAGACATACCCGCCTGATATTCAGCGACATTTTGTTTAAACGCGGAATTGTTGAGCGCCGCGGCGCTGTAACAGTAATAAGACGTGACCTTGAGAAAGGTATCGATATCAAACGGTTTGATTTTTTCAAGTTCCACTAAACGCAACAGTAACGGCTTTAATATATTTGTAATATTTTCAAAAATATTTTCGCGGATAAAATGTTCGCTTTCAGGGTCGGAGCAAATTTCCCGCGACGCGGTAACGAGTATCTGATCAAGCATTTTCCGTGTTTTTTCATTAAAATGAAATTCTGATTTCATAAGCACCGCGTGAGGCGGGTCGGTTTCCGCCAGCCGCAAAAGCTCATTCAAGTCGGGACATTCTTTAAGCCGCTCCTCGGTATAAAATCTATAAAGGCTTTTTAAAACGCCGTCCTTAGAAGCAAAATAATAATAAATCATTGCCGAATTGACGCCGGCAGTGGAGGATATTTCTCTTACGCTGACTTTCTCATAGCCTTTTTCGGAAAATAATTTTGCCGAGGTTTCCATAATTTTTTCTTTCGCGGTTTTTTTCTGTACTTTCATTTTTTCACCTGCTTAAAATAATATAATATTAAACGATCGTTTAATTAAATATCATTATATCAATTAATCGTTTGATTGTCAATATTTTTTAGGGTGTATTTTGCGAAAAATAAATATTTTTTCAGGTGATAGTACGGGCATATAAATCATGGTAAACTAAACGCAGAGGTGATTCAAAATGAATAATTATAAATCCGCGGGTATATTATTCACCGTTTTCTTCTACATAATAATAGTTGCGATGATCGCCGGATCAACCCTGTTCGCGTTAAGCGGCAATGAGAACAAATCTATTTTCGGGTACCGCTTTTATACGGTTTTATCCGAACGGAATGTACGGGTTCTCCGTACTGATCAGCTTAACGGCTATTACTATTCTTTTATTGATAAACAGGCGGGAGGAGAATGAAGATAACATATGAGAAATTCAAAGTTTATATTTATGGTCGCACTTATTTATTCATTCACAGTTATCGCAGGAAGCACCTTTTCATGGTTCACTGCGGGTGACAAACGGCTTAATCTGTTTGAAACCGGTTCCGTTTCGGTTCCGCCGGACGGGTCGAATGGACTCCAATCCTTGCCGTCAGGATTTTTGGAAATCATGAGGCATGTTGTCGAGGGCGAAACTTACGCGCTGATAATCACGGAAAGACCGGTCCTGTCAGGACCGGACATGAATCTTTTCGTGCATTGGGCAAACCGTCAGTACCCGATCAACGATTGGTTTTACGGTATCGGATATGAAACTTGTCCGCAGGTCGTAAAAGACGCCGCGGTAGGCGCCGCGGACGTTACGACGGTGATAGCCCCTAATATCGACTTAACAGGCGTGTCGAAACCCGATCCCGACTCGGCGCCGTTCGCGTTCGCTTCCAGCAGCCATGAAAGCCGTATACGATGGATACATAATCTCGGTAAACCGTATGATTTCAAATACAGAGATTACTGGACGCGTTCGATGTTTAGCGAAACACAGGCGCGTTACGCTCAGTACGACGGAAACATTATCTGGGGCGATCCCTCGCGACCCGGCGTCGGCGTGCGTCCCGCGCTCTGGGTAAAGGTAGATTACGAACCTATACCGGATTCATCTATGAAGGTAAGTCCGACACTCGAATACAGGTTTCGAAACCTAAGCTGCGTAGGACTCCCGGCGCCCGGTTTTATATCGTCCGAACCGGGTGAGATGAGCGGCGATCTGGTATGGCTGGCGGCAAGTGCCGCAGGGCATTATGTGGAGTTTGTCATTCCCGGCGTAACGCCGGCAGGAACTTATTCATTGATCGCAAGCGTCAGAAAGACCCGTGACGCAGGTACGGTTCAGGCGTCGGTCAACGGCGAAAATATATGGCCGGCGGTCAATTTGTACGGCTATACTCAATCGTTCGAAAATGTCGATTTCGGAAGTTTTACGCTGAACAACGATGTTACTCATTTGATAATCCGTTTTACAGTCACAGATTTAAGCACCTATTATGGAGACAGATGCTACATTATTCTTCACTCGCTTATGCTGGCTCCTCCTAAAATAATATAAAAGAGGAAAATAATGCATATCGAAAATCAAATCTTCCTTATATTGCCGTATATTGAATACACATACGCAACTGGCTGATAACCTCGTCAAAATCGAGCGGCTTCCCGATATGACCGTTCATCCCCGCTTCAAGGCATTTTTCAACGTCCTCACGGAAAACATTTGCGGTCATAGCGATAATCGGTATTGTTTTCGCTTTTGGCACGTCGAGCGCCCTTATCCTGCGCGTAGCCTCATATCCGTCCATCTCCGGCATCTGTACGTCCATGAATATCATATCGTATTTATCCGGTGATTCGGCATACATGCGAACGGCCGCCGCACCGTTCTCCGCGCATTCGATATTCAAGTTCATAGGTTCAAGCAGCGCTATAACAATCTCACGGTTTATATCCACATCCTCCGCGAGCAGTATAGTACATCCGGAAAAATCATCTTCTGAGAATCCGGACTTTTTATTTTGCTCCGCTTGTCGTTTTGCGCCTATGCTTTCATTTATAATATCGACAATTACTGACGGGAACAACGGCTTGGGAAGGAATTTATCGATACCTGCCCCCCGCGCTTCGTCTTCTATATTGTGCCAGTCGATTGACGAAAAGATAACTATAACGGATTTATGCGCTGACCTACCCTGTATTTTTCGGGCAAGTTCGATCCCGGTCATACCCGGCAGCATCCAATCGAGGAAATAGATGTTGTAGTAATCATCCTTTTCTATCAACCCGACGGCTTCCTCGCCGCTCGCCGCTACAGTACAGGCGATTCCCAGTTTATCGGAAACAGCCGCGAAAAACTCGCGGATTTCAGGCTCGTCGTCCACGGCGAAAATGCGGATATTATTCCAATTGACGCTTTCGTCAAGCAGACGTTTCTTCTCTTCAAAACCGCGTTTCAGCAAAACATCGAATATGAATTTAGCGCCTTTGCCCGGCTCCGACTCAACCCATATCTTCCCGTCCATAAGATCGACTATGCGTTTTGAAATAGCGAGTCCAAGCCCCGTGCCGCCGAATTGGCGCGAAGTGCTTGCGTCCGCCTGCTCGAAGGATTGGAACACGCGCGCCTTTTGCTCGTCGGTGATACCGATCCCGGTATCCGCGACGCTGATTTGTATACGGCAAAGACCGTTTTCCTCCGATAAAAGGTTTGCGTACAAATGTATGGAGCCTTCTTCAGGCGTAAATTTGACGGCGTTGGACAAAAGATTGGTGATGACCTGAGAAAGCCTTTGATCGTCGCCGATGAGCGTATTCGGGATGCCCTTTCCGATGCTGACGTAAAACTTCTGCCGCCGCTCGTCCACACGCAGGTTAATGACGTCCGCAATCCTTTGCAGCATTTTTTCGAAATCAAAACTGACAGCCGACAGTTCAAACTTATCGGCTTCGATCTTTGAAATATCGAGGATGTCGTTGATTATGCCGAGTAAGTGCTTTGAAGCCACCTCGATCTTGCCGAGCGCGTCGTCCTTCTTATCAACAGCCTGCGTCATTTTGCCGATCGTCGTCATGCCGATTATGGCGTTCATCGGCGTGCGTATCTCATGACTCATATTGCTGAGGAAGGCGCTTTTTGCTTTTGAAGCCGATTCCGCTATCAATACCTGCTCCTCGAGCTGTTTTGTACGCTGCTTCACAGTCGCTTCAAGCATTTCATTCATTTGCGAAGTTGCCTCAAAGCGGTTTGTGTATTTGCGCGCCAGTATAAAAGCCATGCAGAGCATGAGCAACGAAAAACCGTATCGTGTGAGCACCATGCCGGTATGCAGGAATGCCGTGTCCAGCATGTCAAAAACAACAGTGCCGAAAACGATGATCATCGGTATAAATATGTTGCCAAGTTCCGTGTGCAGTAAACTCTCTAAAAGAAGTTTCCGTGAGCCGCCGTCCGGTCTTTTTTCTTTATGTTTATGCTGCGCCCTGATATTTTTGACAAGAGTATAGACAAGCAGATACCCGAAAATATAGAGGATATAGGCGCCGCCGAAAATCTGCCAGACGGTCATCAAGTCGCCGGCAAACCAAATCGGGAAAAAGCATTGCAGCGCGATTAACACGGCGCAGGATATCCCGTATGCGATGGTGATCCGTGTGATTTTCCCGAAATTGATATTTTCCAGAAATACGGCGAAAGTAACCAGAAGGAGATACAGAGCGGCATATTCAATACGCTGCGTGACGGAAGTATCGCTGAATACGTGATAAATAACCGAACTGCGGGCAAAATAATAAGCCGCGAGCAAACCGGAAAATATACCGAATAAAAGGTTGTACAGGTCGGACCTCCGTAAGAAATACAGAAGGATATGGTAAAGCCCTATAAAGATGAACACGGTACACAGCGCGACCGTTAAAGAATTTGTACCGGCTCTGGATATTTGGGTGTAGTCGCCTATGTAGTACGGTCCCGTATAGAACAATCCGGTAAACCCGCTGTTGCGCGCTCCTATGATGTGGATAACAAGATAATTAACGCCTTCGTTGAGGAATCGTTTATCAAACGGGATACATACTCCCCTTTGGCTTTTGAACGACGTGATCCGGCCCTCCGGATTCAAATGTATTTGCTTGGCAATAAGTTCTCCGTTGATATATATTTCCCAGTTTTCTCCGATTCCGGCCAGATACATGCCCGGCGCTATAGGGTTGTCGCCGTAAAGGCTGCCGATTTTTTCACGGCTTAAATCGAAAGGTATCAGTATCGTAAAATCCTCGATCTTGCGTTCTTTAGGTGATAAAAATTCAGACTGAACTTGTGAATAAGTGCTGACGGGCAGCTTGTTCATACGTATATCGCGGCCGTGGTTGGCGGACAGTTCCATATGCCAGTCTGTCAGCTCAGGGTCAAGGTTCGCGTAAGCGGGTTCATATCCGTTTTTAACATAAGCGGGAAATGCCGTTAAGTCCGTGTAGAGAGAATCTTTAGCTACAGAACCGTCGCTTCCCAGACTAAAGAAGAATATTGCCGCAATAGCGACAACAGATATGAGTGCAAGCCAAACGGATATATTCTTCCGCATAAAAATTAATTCCTCATTTTACATAAATATTTCTACACCCAACGGCACATCAGTACGCGCGGGCGTCTATGTCTTCCTGCGTAATGGTCGCCGCGTCAAAGGCTGCTTCGTCTACATAAGCGAGCTTATCGGGCGTTTCCCCATTTATCAGTTGTTTTATGATCGTCTCTACGCGGGGACCGTGCAGAGGATTACATTCGACATTATAATTGATCCTGCCTTTTATGGTAGCGTCAAGCCCCGCGTGCGTCGCGTCAAAAGAAATGACCGTGACTCCGCCGTTTAAACCGTATGGCTTTTTCGCCACATCCATCGCTTCCATCGCGCCGTATGCCATATTGTCGTTTTCGCAATACACAACGTCGAAGCTGTCATACTGCTTTAAGACAAACTCCATGACTTCTTTGCCCTTCACCTGCGTAAAATCGCCTGTAGCGCGATATATGACCTCCCAGCCTTTGTTTCTTTCGACCCCCGCCTGAAGCCCCTCTGTACGGCCGATTTGCGCGGACGACCCGATATTCCCCTGCAGATGCACGATCTTCAGGCTTGCCCTATCCTTGAATGTTGTTTCCATCCACGCGACAGCGGTATCGCCCTCTTTGCGGAAATCGGAACCTACCCAGCAGGTATAAAGGCTGTCGTCCGACGTTTTGATCATACGGTCGACTATGATGACCGGAATACCGGCGTTTTTGGCCTCTCTCAGCGCGTCGTCCCAGCCTTCTTCGGTAACGGGCGCGAAAACTATGTAGTCAACTTTTTGCGCGATAAACTCCCGTATGGCCGCGATTTGGTTCTCCTGTTTCTGCTGAGCGTCCTTTAAGATCAATTTATATCCGTTTTCTTCATTGAAAGTTTCTCTCATGGATTTTGTATTTGCGAGGCGCCAATCGGACTCCGCCCCAACCTGTGAAAAACCGACGACGATGAATCCGTCGTTGTTTCCGAAGGGACTGCCTGAATCCTTGTTTCCCTGATTGCACGCTGTGAACGTCAGAATCAGAAAGCATAGCCCGAGCGCTATAAACTTTTTCATTTTTTATTCCTCCAAATTTCAGTATTTTCCTGAGGACAGTATTTACTTTATTATATTATTATAATATAATGGTGTTATAAATACAAGCGATAAATGTAAAATTTTTATTTTCTATTTTTATGGATGGGGAATAATTAACAAAAGCCGTCATTTCTGACGGCTTTTCCCATTTTTGATTTATTATTTAAATAATTCTTCCAGAGTTACCGCCAATTTCTGAATCGTTTCATTTTCGCTCGTTTCGATACCCATTATATGTTTTGCAATTTCCGTTGACCTGTGCCATGTAGTAGCTAAGAATCCTTTCAAATTATCGCCTCCGTGGTTTTCCGCGTATTGTAAAAATTTAACCGCGTTTTCTTTATACCTCCACGGGCATACAAGGAACTCAAAACCGTGGCTCCCGAAAATATCTACGGAAACATACGCGTCGTTGTTTTCATAATGCCAGTCGCATATAATTATATCCTTTGCGACTTTATTGATGGCGCTTTCCGTAGCGTTGCCCGACGCTTCCCACGTTCCGTATCCGGTTTTGCTCGACAAAAGGCGGTCGCCCCACATATATGTGCGTTTGCCGTTTTTCCTCAAATGCGAAGCGAGCGCGTTTATCCAATCCGCGAATATATCCGCCGTCGATTTTCCTGTCGATTTGCATCTTTCGCATAAGCCGATGTCAAATACTTCATCGCATCCGATATGTAACCCGTCGGCCTCGCAAACTTCAATTAATTCATCCATCAGGTCAAATATGATCGGCTTTATATCGGGGTGATTGGGGCACAAACTGCGGCAGTAAAAAACTTCATCCATTTCGGGGGTTTCATCAAACTCAGGATGGCTTCTTAAAAGCCCGTCCATTGAATCTTTTAATTTTCCCGATTGATGACCCAGCAGGTTCATTTTCGGCACAAGCTTGATATTATTGCGTTTGCACGCTTCCCTGATTTGAATCATGGTCTCTTTTGAAACGGCGTTTTTGGACGCGCATTCGGGACGGCTTTCAAATTGGTAATTATAACGGGTCAGAAGAACAAGTAAATTGCAATTTCTCGGAGCAAGCCATTCGTCGACAAATTTTACAAACACATCCGTGTCTTCGTTTCTCGGTACATTCAAACATATGCCCCTGATTTCGCGGTCAAGATAAGTGTTCATTTAATTTTAATCTCCTTTTTAATTTTATTATACATTATAATTTTTTTATTGTCAATATATTGACGAAAAGGATCGGATAGGTTATAATTTATAATAATATAAAAGTTACGGAAGGAAAAATAATATGAAATTTACAATAGCGCACAGCAACATTAATGTCTGCGATTTGGAAAAATCATTGGAATTCTACAAAAAAGCATTGGGATTAGAGGAAATCCGCCGGCACAAGGCTGCTGACGGGAGTTTTGAGCTTGTGTTTCTGGCGGACAGCGTAACGGCGCACCGGATAGAGCTGACATGGCTGCGGGATAAAGAAGCTCCGTATGACCTCGGCGACAATGAATCGCATATTGCTTTCACAGTAGACGATATTAAAGCCGCCCACGGTCTTCACGAACAAATGGGGTGTATCTGCTACGAAAATACGGGCATGGGATTATATTTCATAGAAGACCCGGATGGGTATTGGCTGGAAATTCTTCCCGCTAAAAAATAAAGGAGGTTAATATGAATTTTACCAGATTTTTGCTTTTAGTTTTAGTTTTATTATTTATCGTCGGCTGCGCAACTAATGACAAACCGCCGGCGGAAACTAAAAAACCGGAGGGCGAAACCGCCGAAACCGAAACCGGACCTATAATATACAAAGCGGATTATCTGCCTGATGCGGATTACGGCGGGTACGAATTCCGGATTGTTGCCGTTGTGCCCGATAGTTTGAGTACAATGCACACGTATTTTGAAGTTGAGAAAGAAACGGGCGACATCGTAGATGACGCCATCTTTGCGCGGAACAGAATAATCGAGGAAAAGTATAACGTAAAATTTATACAGATCGACCTCCCGAACTACGGAGGATTATTGCCTTTATTTACCAAGAATGTTTTATCAAGTTCCGACGATTTTGATTTATGTATGATGATAAGCATGTTTGCGTGGGATGAAGCGTTAAAAGGCACAATAGTGCCGGTAAAAGATCTGCCGTATCTTGATATTAACCAACCGTGGTATGTTCAGGAAGTGAACCGCCAAAAGACGATCGCGGGAAAGACGCTCCTCGCGTTCAGCGACGAATGTTTAAATATGCTGGAACAAACGGTTTGCGTCATGTTCAACAAGGGATTAAAAACCGATTTCGATTTAGAGGATATGTATAAACTTGTGGAGGACAACAAGTGGACGGTGGATAAATTCTTCGAGATGGTCAGTGTTGTTCCGGCGGATTTAAACGGCGACGGGGTAATGACGGAAACGGACAGGTACGGAATTGTTTCGACGTTCGATTTCTTTTACTCCACATGCTGGATAGGCAGCGGGATCAGCGCAATCGAAAAAGACGCGGACGATCTGCTTGTTTATAACCGCAATCCGGAAAAACTATATGGTTTGCTCGACAAGCTGTACCGGAATATCCACGAGGGACCGAAAGTTTTCTTCGAAGCGCATGTTGACAAAGCTCCTTCGTTCGGCAACATGGACAAATATGACATACCTGTACAGCAGTTCGCTAATAATCAGGGCTTATTCGGAGTGCTTACCCTTTCTTCCGTTCAGGGTTTGCGCGGAATGGAAACGGACTTCGGCATACTGCCGTTCCCTAAATACGACGAAAAGCAGGAGAAATATTACTCGAACGTTTTGGACGGCTGGATAAACTGCGTGCCCATAACAAATACGGATTTCGAAATGACAAGCGTAATCATGGAAGCCCTCGCGGTTGAGTCGAGGAATCTCGTACTGCCCGCGTATTTGGAAACGGCGCTGCGCACGAAATATTCGCGCGACGATGAATCGCTGGAAATGCTCAACATAATCGAACAGGGCAGGACGGTGGATTTTGGATTGCATATAATTGTAAGGACGCCGCTTGTAAATCAAGGAATCGCCGTCCAAAAAAACAATTTCGCTTCTCAGGTTGAAAAAGACAGAAATAAAATAGATAAATTGCTTAGCGATTACAATGAAGCGGCGTTATTATTAGATTAAAATTATAAACGAAAAAATAAAAGGAGAATAAGAAATGGAAGCAAAAAATTCAATACGCGTACATTACGCGGCGGCGGAAAACGAAGCTATGTTTCTGGAGTTGATGGGCGCGCTGCGGGATTATAAGGAAATGAAAACGCAAATCACATTTTTTATGGCGGTTTCACATCCACCCATGCCGCTCGAAAAGGCGGTAGAACAAGCGGATATCCTCGGCAAGCGAATGGTAACGGCTCGCGAATACGGTTTTGAAAGCGGAATAAATATTTTATCAACTCTCGGACACCACGAGGAGAATTTGGATAATTCCCTCAAGGGCGATTTCATGCCCATGACGAATATCGAAGGGCATTTGTGTATGGGATCGTTCTGCCCGAATGACGAAAAGTTCCGCGGGCATATCGAAAAGCTGTACAAATTGATTGTTGCGGCCGATCCCGATTATATCTGGATCGACGACGACGTTCGGTTCTTCCACGGCCCTATCGGAGCGGGATGTTACTGCGATAACTGCCTTGATATTTTCGAACAGGAGTACGGCGTTAAATACACGCGCGCAGAATTGAAAGCGGCGTTCGCGGATAAAGACGCGAAAGGCGAACTCGATTTAAATCTCAATTGGCTTCAGCATAACAGAAACACTTTAAACAAATTATTTACGCTGATAGAAAAAGTGGTGACCGAAAATTCAAAACGGGTAATCGGTTTGGGATTTATGACGGGCGAACGCTACTACGAAGGCTACGGTTTCGCGGAAATCGCCGAAATTTTGAGAGGGAAAGTGAATCGTCCGGTGTGGTGGAGACCGGGCGGCGGAGCTTATTCGGACGAACCGCTGTACGCATTGATACATAAATCGCACGAAATCGGACGGCAAACGTCGCTTTTGCCGCAATATGTTGACATAATCCAATCCGAAATCGAATGTTTTCCGTATCAAATATTGAAGAAATCGCCTTCCGCAATTGCATTGGAAGCCGCTTCTCATATAGCCGGAGGCTGCACAGGCGCGGCGTATAATATAATCTGCCCGATGAATACAGGCGAAACCCCGAAAGATTTTGTGCCGATGTTCGACAAGTTAGCGAAAGTTCAACCGTTCTGCGATATGTTAGTCAACGCTTTCGGGCGGATTCCGCCGACGGGCGTTTATACCGGCTGGACAACCGATTTGTGGGCTGTGAAAGGCGATCCCGGGAATTACGCGAGGGAAATTTTGGAACTCGGTCTTCCGGCGGCATACAATCCGGATTACGCCTGCGCGACGGTTTTGGGCGGCGACTCGGTCAAAGCGATGAAACCAAGCATGATTGAGAAAACGCTTTCGGGCGGAGTTTATTTAGACGCGAGAGCGTTGAACTGCCTTAACAGTTTAGGCTACGGCGAACTGACCGGGTTTGAAGCGAAAGGATTTATAACCAAAGACTGCATTGAATCATCCGTGGCGCACCCTCTGAATGAAGGAATCCCGGCGGGTTCGGAACGCAATTGCTATCAGGCGTTCTATCACGGGGACGCGGCTATTATTGAACCGACGAATTCAAAAGCAGAAATTTTATCCTACATGAAGGATTACAGCGAGAACGTAATATCCGCTTGTTCGTGGGGCGTTTTTGAAAATTCGATCGGCGGCCGGATTTGTATCGCCGGATATTATCCGTGGGGATTTGTGCAGAGCCGTACGAAATTCAGGCAGCTTAACAATATCTTCGGGTATCTTTCAAGAAATACTTTGCCGTCAATGTCGGGAAGTTATGCAAGGTTGTATAACTGGACACGGATTTTGGATAACGGCGATTTGGCGACAGCCGTAATCAACGGCAGTTTGGAAACTTTAAAAGACACGGTAATATTATTAAAAACAAACTCCGTGCGCTGCGTAGCGTATGATATGAACTGCGAGAAAATGGAATGTAAATTAGTATTGGATAAATGCCGTGACGGATATAACGCGTTTTCCATACCGGTTATTCAACCATGGCAAATGGTTTTCATTAGAAATTTGTAAAAGCAGAAAAATTTTGTAAAACCACCCAATGAAACATCACGCAAACGCACTTTATATACAAGCGAAGCAGGTGATATAAAGTAATGAGCAGAAATGATAATATTAACGATATACTGACGGCGTATATTGAACGCATTTACGGGTACAGCATAAAACACACTTTTTCCCGCGACGAAGCCGACGAACTGTCGCAGGAGATTTTATTTACGGTTATAAAACAGTTTCCGACGCTCTCGGACAAAGAAAAATTTGAGCCGTGGCTGTGGGGCATAGCGGGCAACGTGACAAAAGTTTTCAGGCGCAAACAGGGAAAACAGCGCGCGATGTGTTCCTTTGATTCACTTGAAATATGGTACGCAGATGAATATCCGTTCATAGACGATGAGATTTATGAGCAAATGCGAAAAAAAATAACGCAGCTGTCAAAGATATACAGAGATATTATCGTCCTGCATTATTATGATAACCTATCCTGCCGCCAAATCGCCGAAAAGTTGAATATACCCGAAGGCACCGTAACATGGCGGCTGTCCGAAGGTCGAAGAAAACTTAAAGAGGAGTGTGTTAGCATGAATATACCAATAACAGAAAACGCGTTAAGACCTGTTTCCTTGAAAATATCCATACACGGCAACGGAAACTATGACGGCAAAGAGAAACCGTTCCCCGACACTTTCATAAATGACGCCCTTTCGCAGAATATTTTATACCATTGTTATTCAGAATCAAAAACCGTAGAGGATCTATCGAAACTATGCGGAGTTCCGGCGTTTTATATCGAAGACACGATAAACAGATTGTTATACCGTGAAGCGGTGACGGAACCGGTAAAAGGCAAATATCAAACCGATTTTCTCATCTACGGCGACGAACAGGCGGAGTACGCCGAGAAAGCATTTAACATAATCGGCGAAATTGCGGATGAATTTTGCGATACTTTAAAAAAATTCACGGAAGATGTACTGGAGTTAAACATATACACAGCCGGAAAATCCGCAAACGAACTATGTTATTTGTTCGGGATTCTCGTCATGGAATATTTAAACGGAAAATATAACCCGTTGAAGCAGGTTCCGTATAAGGTCAAATATGACGGCAGCGAATGGAAATATCACGGTCACATTGTGGGCGCGAAAAAGAATCCGGGGATGGGTTGTCAAAAAAGTTTGAATTTGGGAAGCGAAGGCAGTTGTTCGCACTATTCTTATTGGTTTGCCGAGTTCGCAAACCGGTCGATGATGTATGATTTTCAAATCAACGTATGCGAGAAAATATTTTTCGGTCAGGAACTTTCTGAAAAAGAGAAAGAAATTGCCGCGGTCTTAATCAAGGACGGGCAGTTGAAACGTCAATCCGACGAACAAATCACAATTGAAATACCATTCTTCACATTGGAACAAAAGAAAGCGTTTGACGTTTTAGCCGATAAATATTTCGCCGGTACCGCTCCCAAAATCGCAGATATTGTTAAGAGATATACAAACGGATATATAAAATTGTTCCCGAAACATCTGAAAGAAGATGCCGAAATGGCGATGTATTTCTTTTTCACCGGTGGCTTTTACGCGAACATAATAATGATCGCCCAAGACAAAAACCTGCTCGATAAACCGTCCCCCAATAGTTTCTGCGATGTGATCGTTCAATATAAGTAACGTTACAACGCTAAAAACATTAATTTTTTAGATATTTTTAAGTATATAAACTAAACATATAAACGCCGCAAAGTTTAACTTAACTCTGCGGCGTTTTGACTTGATTATTCTTTGATATCATTTATTCCTATACTTCTTGTAATACCATTTGAACTCTCGGTAATGCGACAAATGATACATCACCGCTATCGTCATTATCTCGCTCAACGCCATCTTCGTCTTTTGTATTACTGGCGCTTCGCCCATTATCATGTTCTTTTCGTACTCTATGCTAAAATCGTCTATATCGCAGAATACTGGTTATTACGGCGTTTATCTGGCTGACAAATGTTCAAGCTATCACGAATTGCAGGGATAACGCATTGGAGGAATTACGTTCTAACAAGGGGTACAACGAATTAAAATCAAAACAGGACGGTCTGCGTACCGAATTGGAAGCCGTCATCAGCCCCGAAGCCCAAGCGGTTTTAGATAAGTTTTTAGAAGTTGTTGTAGCCGTTAAAGCGATGGAGTGTAACAGGACGCTCCTGTGCGGGCTTACAACTTCGGTAGAAATACACAAGCGTTTTGACGCTTCTACCGACGAATATAAGGCGTTCGCAAAGGAATACTTATAATACGTTAAACAAAAAATATTGCAAAGGGGAAGATAAGCCATAACTTATGCCGTGCCAACTTTTTTCAAGCATGGCGCATACAAGGAGCAGAGCGATTGGCGGCTTCATAAAAAAATTTACAAAATAAGTCTTGTATTATTGCGATAGAACGCATATAATTATTACGTCAATGTTTGTACAAGCATAACGGGGAGGTATAAAATGATTGGTTATATTCAAGCAGAGGAAGCCGCTAAACGGTGGAATATTTCGATTAGGCAAATCCAAAATTTATGTAAAACAGGACGCATAGACGGCGCTGTAAAATTCGGCACAACATGGGCTGTTCCCGAAACCGCCGAAAAACCTACACGCACAGGCAAAGGAAAACCGGGACGCAAAACAAAAACAAGCGAGGTAAACTAAAATGGACTTGATGAACACCGAACAAATTTTATTTGAAAAAATTTCCGCAATGATTGAACAGAGCCGACGCACTATTTATGTTCATGCAAGCGGCGCGACTGTTATGTTGTTTTGGGAAATCGGCAGACATATTAACAGCGATATTTTAGAAAATAAACGCGCTGATTACGGCAAAAAGATTGTGTCGGCGTTATCGACACAATTAAAAGAAAAACACGGGAGCAGTTTTGCCGTTCGGAATTTGCGACGCATGATGCAGTTTGCGGAGCAATTCCCAAATTTTGAAATTGTGTCGATGACATCGACACAATTATGTTGGTCGCATTTTATTGAAGTTTTACCGTTAAAAACACAAGAAGCAAAAATATATTATTTAAGTGAAGCCGCCGAAAAACTCGCAAGCGTTGTACAGCTACGGGAAATGATTTCACGCAAGGCATACGAACGAAGGGAGATTGCCGACACACAAATTACGGCAGGCTCACCGATTCCGTTCGGCACGTTCAAAGACCCATACCTTTTTGATGTACTCGGCATAAAGGACGAATATCTTGAAGCTGATATAGAAGAAGCCATTATCCGCGAAATAGAAAAATTTATTTTGGAATTTGGCAAAGGATTTGCGTTTGTTGAACGGCAAAAGCGTATGATAATTGACGTAGAAGATTTCAAATTAGATTTGCTTATGTATAACCGTAACTTGAAACGGTTGATTGCGGTTGAAATAAAACGGGAACAGTTTGACGCATCTTTTTCGGGGCAAATGAAACTGTACTTAAAATGGCTGAACCGTTACGAACGCAAAGAGGGCGAGAATGAACCCATTGGGGTTATCCTTTGTGCAGGCGGAAACCACCGTGAAAAAATCGAACTTTTGGAAATGGATAAGGATGGAATTTTGGTAGCCGAATACTGGACAGCCCTGCCGCCCAAAGCGGAGTTTGAACAAAAAATACAAGCGATACTTTCCGAAACCCGTGAGCGGTTGGCGCAAAGAAAATTGCTTTTATCGGGCGAAAATGATAATTAAAAATAATTCAATTAATCTAATTATGAATAAAATTATTACAATATGACAATGAGGGAAATATCGTGTTTGTTGTTTATTTTTCAATGCTCGAAACAGACGATGAACGTAATAAAATGACGGAGATTTACGAAGAACACCGTCATGCCCTCCTTATGTACGCATTAAAAATTTTGAAAAATCAAGAATTGGCAGAAGATGCCGTACACAATGCCTTTATTTCAATTATCGAGCAAAAAGAAAAATATTTTAATTTATCTTGTAGGGATTTTCGTTTCTCAGCCGTTATTATAGTGAGGAACAAGAGCATAGATATTTTACGAAAGCAAAAACCTCATCTAAATATGCAGATAGAAGATTTTGAATTTTATCTTGAATCAGAAGATAAGCCGCTTGATGAACAAGTGATTTTTAATTCGGAGTACGAAACAATCCGCAAGCACTTAAACGCAATAGACGAAATAAGCCGTCAAGTTTTAATTTTGAAATATTATCACGGTATGTCTTATAAGGAAATCGGAGAAAGGCTCGGCATGACACCTAAACACGTTGATACAAAAATTATGAGGGCAAAAGAAAAAGTCCGAAAATTAATTAAACAGGAGGGGCGTTTCGATGGATAATTCAAAAAATAACGACCCCGTTTTTGAAGCGTTATTTAAGCAAGCTGTTATAGATGATTATACAGACGAGATTGATTCCATACCGTCCAATGACGAACTGGTTAAAAAATATCCATTCACTCCGCAATTTAATGTACGAATGAAGAAGTTATTTGCGCGGGTTCGCAGAAAAGAAATATTAAATAAAGTTATAAAGTTTTCCCAAAGAGCAGCGGTAATATTTTTATTTTTTACAACCTTTTTATTCGGGCTGTTGCTTATCAATCCCGAAGTCAGAGCGACAGTTGGTAATGTGTTTGTAGAGTGGTTTGAAAGTTTACGTCAATAACTTTTTCAAGGACAGAGCCAAACGCAGAAAACGAAGAAGTAAAAAATATAAAACCCGCTTACTTGCCGGACGGTTATGTTATGACTTCATCGGAAGAAATACTATATTTAACACTCATTATATATTCAGATGAATCCGGCAATGAAATAAGTTTCACGTTTCGTCCGGGTTATAGCGCGACAAATATTTCGATAGGAAACACGCACCATATAATCGAAAATACTG